>NZ_NDIM01000210.1:0-7612 GCF_002241375.1 Vibrio sp. V19_P1S1T109
TCTCTATACTTACCCAAGTGACTGAATTATTAATAGTTTACACTGATGGAATGTCGCGAAGTTATCAATGGAAGGATTCTAGTATGAGAAAAATTAAGCCTACGCTGTTAGGTGTGACTGTGCTGCTGATGAGTGCTTTGGCGACTGCGGATGTTGTAGAAACCACAACATTATCCGGCGTTGGGCAAGCCAAATATCCCGCCAATTTTTCTCATTTCGATTATGTTAATCCAAGCGCACCTAAGTACGGAAAAGTAACTTATGGCGAGGTAGGTACTTACGACAATTTTAACCGCTTTGCTTCCCGAGGCGCTCCGGCGGCAGGCAGTGGTGAGCTTTATGATTCACTGATGTTTGCGCCCAGCGACGAAATTGATACCTATTATCCATTGATTGCTTCTAAAGTTCGTTATTCTGATGACTATTCGTGGCTAGAACTAGATATCAACCCGAACGCACGTTTTCAAGACGGTAAACCGATCACCGCGCAAGATGTTGAGTTTACGTTCAACAAGTTCATGACAGAAGGGGTGCCTCAATATCGACTGTTTTACAAAGCGGTTAAATCGGTAACGGCGATCCATCCTTTAACGGTTCGTATTGAGATGTCAGAACCTAATAGAGAAAAGCTTTTTAGTTTGGCTCAATCAACTCAAGTGTTGCCTAAGCACTATTGGCAGGATAAAAACTTAGCAGAACCATTAAATGAACCGCCAGTCGGCAGCGGTCCTTATAAAGTCGTACGTTATCAAACTGGGCAGAGTGTTACTTATGAGTTGCAGGAAGATTATTGGGCTGCCAACTTACCAGTCAGCATTGGGCGACATAATTTCAAGCAGATCCAATACGACTATTACCGCGACGATACCGTAATGCTTGAGGCATTTAAAGCTGGGGAATTTGATATTCGCCAAGAGAGTTCGGCGAAGTTTTGGGCCAGCTCATACACTGGATTGAACTTTGATAAAGGATTCATCAAGAAAGAAGCGATCGCGCATAATAGCCCAGCGTCAACCCAAGGTTTTGTATTTAATATTCAACGAGAAGTGTTTAGTGATCCGAAAGTGCGCGAGGCTTTGACCTATGCGATGGATTTTGAATGGATGAACAAAAATATGTTCTACGATCAATACTCACGAACGCGTAGCTATTTTCAAAACACAGAGTATGAAGCGAAAGGTCTTCCCTCTACTGATGAACTCACTATTCTTACACCACTAAAAGATAAGATCCCAGAACGTGTTTTTACCCAAGAATACCAACCACCAGTGACGGATGGGTCTGGTCGTATTCGTCAACAACTACGAGTCGCTTTTCAATTGCTCAAAGAGGCGGGGTGGGAGCTGAAAGATAAAGTGATGACCCATAAAGAAACGGGTAAAGCGTTTGAGTTTGAGTTATTGATCTACAGTCCGACCACGGAACGCATTGCTATTCCTTTGCAAAAAAATCTAAAACAGCTTGGTATCGAGATGAAGATTCGCTCAGTGGATACCACACAATATCTTAAGCGTTTGCGCGATAGAGATTTTGACATGCTTTCGTCGGCCTATGCGGCGAATCCTTACCCAAGTCCTAACTTGTTGATTATCTGGAATTCAAACTACATCGATTCCACGTACAATCGTGCTGGAGTGGCAGACCCAGTTGTCGACTTCCTCACTGAACAAATTGCCGCCAATCAAGAGCATCCAGAAAAATTATTGCCTTTAGGCCGAGCATTAGATCGCGTTCTACAGTGGAATTTTTATCTGATCCCACAGTGGTATCTGAGCCAATATCGTATCGCAACTTGGGACAAATTCGAGCGTCCTAGCGTGATGCCAAAATATGATATTGGTCTTGATACTTGGTGGGTTTCGGAGCAGAAAGCGCAATTGCTACCAGAAAAACGCCGTTAAGAGGATGCAATGACTGCTTATATTTTCCGCCGATTGCTGCTCGTTGTGCCCACGCTGTGGGCGATTATTACCATTAATTTTTTTATCATCCAAATTGCCCCCGGAGGCCCAGTTGAGCAAGCGATTGCACAAATGGAAGGGCATGGTGACGGAATTATGGAGCGATTTACTGGAGGCGGCCAAGAGGTGGATATGTCGCTGTCGGCTAACACTGGAGGATATAAAGGTTCCCGAGGTTTAGACCCCGAGGTAGTCGAAGCGATAAAAAAACAGTTTGGTTTCGATAAGCCTCTTCATGTCCGTTATTTTGAAATGCTAAAAAATTACGCAACCTTTAATTTTGGTGACAGCTTATTCAAAGGGGGCAATGTTATTGATTTGATCACTGAGCGTTTACCCGTTTCGATCTCTTTAGGGCTGTGGAGTACGCTGATCATCTACCTTATCTCCATTCCTCTCGGAATTTTAAAAGCCATTCACCACGGTTCAAGGTTTGATGTATGGTCAAGCGCAGTGGTTATCATCGGTTACGCTATTCCGGGCTTCTTGTTTGCGATTATTTTGATCATTATTTTTGCCAGTGGAAATTATTTCAGTTGGTTCCCACTGCGTGGTTTAGTATCAAATAATTTTGCTGATCTGACTTGGTATCAACAAATTGGCGACTATTTTTGGCATTTGGCTTTGCCCATCTTTGCAATGGTGATCGGCGGGTTTGCCACTTTGAGTATGCTAACGAAAAACTCATTTCTTGATGAGATCAACAAACAGTATGTGGTGACGGCTCGAGCAAAAGGACTGGATGAAGGACGTATTCTTTATCAGCACGTTTTTCGTAATGCGATGCTGATTATTATTGCCGGTTTTCCGAGTGCTTTTATCAGCATATTTTTCACCGGTTCGATGCTGATTGAAGTGATGTTTTCACTGGAAGGTATAGGGCTACTTGGTTTTGAATCGACCATTCAACGGGATTATCCTGTAGTGTTTAGTTCTTTATACATCATGACGTTACTTGGATTAGTCCTCAGCATCATTTCCGATTTGACCTATATTTGGGTTGATCCTCGAATCGACTTTGAGGCTCGTTCATGATGGTAAAAAAAAGGCTGTCCAACCCATTAAACGTATTGCGCTGGCACGGTTTTAAGTCCAATCGGCGCGGTTTTTATTCACTATGGTTGTTTACGCTTTTATTTGTGGTGAGCCTATTTGCTGAGTTGATTGCAAATGATAAACCCCTTTTGGTTGAGTACGATCAGCAGTGGTTTTTCCCCACCTTTCAACAATATGCAGAAACTCGTTTTGGTGGTGAGTTTGAAACCGAAGCGGATTATACCGATCCTTACGTCATCGATCTGATTGAACAAAAAGGTTTTATTGTTTGGCCATTGATCCCATTTAGTTACGACACCATCAACTTTAATATCAATAATGCAGTGCCGTCAGCGCCAGATTCAGTGAACTGGCTTGGTACTGATGATAAAGGGCGCGATGTGCTGGCTCGTATTATTTACGGGTTTCGTATTTCGGTTTTGTTTGGCTTTGTATTAACACTCGTCTCGTCAGTGATAGGCGTTATCGTTGGTGCCACTCAAGGTTATTATGGCGGTTGGCTTGATTTACTTGGGCAACGTTTTATTGAAGTTTGGTCAGGGATGCCAACGCTTTTTCTGCTGATCATTTTATCGAGTTTCGTCGAACCGAATTTTTGGTGGTTGCTTGGTATTATGGTGCTTTTTAGTTGGATGAGTTTAGTGGGCGTGGTGAGAGCGGAGTTTTTACGCTGTCGTAATTTTGATTATGTGCGGGCTGCGCAAGCGATGGGGGTGAGTGATCGCCGCATTATGCTTCGCCACATGCTACCTAACGCGATGGTGGCTTCTTTAACCATGATGCCCTTTATTCTTTCAGGCTCAGTTACGACTTTAACATCCTTAGATTTTCTCGGTTTTGGCTTGCCAGTCGGCTCGCCCTCTTTGGGCGAATTATTGGCGCAAGGGAAAGCCAATTTACAAGCTCCATGGTTAGGTATTTCAGCATTTGTGGTGCTCTCGTTAATGCTGACATTATTGGTCTTTATCGGCGAAGCTGTACGCGATGCCTTTGACCCGCATTCGACAGGGAGAAGATGATGAGTAAAACCGTACTCTCTATCCAAAATCTTTCGGTCGGGTTTGGTCAAAAAGACAATATTGAACCTGTGATTAAAGTGGTGTCACTTTCTCTCTCCGCAGGGGAAACTTTAGCGCTGGTGGGGGAAAGTGGTTCTGGTAAATCAGTGACGGCGAATGCCATTTTGAAGTTGTTACCGAAAAGTGCTGCCCACTATTTGCAAGGGGAGATCTTTTTTGATGGTATCAACACGTTGAACTGTAGCGAGAGGCAATTAAGAGGTATACGAGGCGGGCGGATTGGTATGATTTTCCAAGAGCCAATGGTCTCACTCAATCCTCTGCACAAAGTTGGTAAACAGTTGATCGAAGTTGTTGAGATTCATCGAGGACTAAGAGGCAGCAAAGCACGTCAGTTGGCCATTGTATGGTTAGAAAAAGTGGGTATTCGATCGCCAGAAATTAAGATCAATGCTTATCCACATGAACTTTCTGGGGGAGAACGCCAGCGAGTCATGATTGCGATGGCTTTGATCAATGAGCCTGAATTACTGATTGCTGATGAGCCGACCACTGCGCTTGACGTTTCTGTTCAGGCGCAAATATTAGATCTACTTAAAAACCTGCAACAAGAACTGGGTATGGCCATGTTGTTCATTACTCATGATCTCAGTATTGTTAAGCGTATCGCTGATCGCGTTGCAGTGATGCAAAATGGGCAAGTGATCGAGGTGAATGATGCCAAAACGCTGTTCTCATCACCCTCTCACTCTTATACCAAAAAATTGATTGAATCCGATCCTCGAGGTTTGCCCGTTGACGTAAACCCTGACAACCCAATTCTAGTGCAGCTTCAGCATCTCAAAGTATGGTTTCCCATCACTGGCGGCTTATTCAAGCGCACGGTCTCGCATATTAAAGCTGTCACCGACATGCAGTTTAAGCTTAAAAGAGGACATTCATTAGGAATTGTTGGCGAGAGCGGTTCGGGTAAATCGACCACTGGCATGGCGATACTAAAATTAGTCCATTCGGAAGGCTCGATTTGTTACGACAATAATGAGCTGCAAGGGTTAGATAGGAAAGCTATGTTACCTTATCGCAGCAAGATGCAAGTCGTTTTTCAAGATCCATTTTCAGCACTGAATCCGAGAATGTCGGTGGCGCAGATTATTGGTGAAGGGTTAGAGGTTCATAGCCGTTATGATAGACAAACTGTTGAACGAATGATTTGTGATGTGATGCGAGAAGTTGAACTCGACCCAGCCACTCGCTACCGTTATCCCAATGAGTTTTCAGGTGGGCAACGACAACGTATCGCGATTGCTCGGGCATTGGTGCTTAAACCTGAGTTCATTTTACTTGATGAACCAACTTCTTCTTTAGATCGTACGATTCAAGCGCAAGTGTTGGATTTGCTTAAATCGCTGCAACAAAAATATGGATTAACGTACTTGTTCATTAGCCATGATTTACATGTGGTGAAATCATTATGCCACTACACTATGGTGATGAAACAGGGTGAAGTCGTTGAGCAAGGGGAAACGCAACAGCTGTTTCTCAATCCTCAGCACCCTTATACCCAAGAGCTTATTTCCTTTTCTTATTAAACATCACGCTATGTCATACAGTTAAATAACGTGATGTTGTCGCTAGGAAAACAGTGAGTGAATATTGAAAGTAGCGGTAAAGTTGGGGCGCTACGCGCATGTAAAGAATATCGTTATTAAATGGCCATCTTAATGGCTGGTACTATCGCTTCCGGCATGGCTAAAAAATAGCCTTGAAACATATCAATATCGAGTTTTTGCATTGCTTCGAGTTGCGCTTGGGTTTCGATGCCTTCTACAACGGTATTGGAACCATTCTGTTTCGCAAGGGTAATGCCATCCATAAGTGGGTCACAATCACCTTGCATATATTTGAGTAATAAGCTTCGATCAAATTTGATGATATCAGGCGTCACCAAATTAACCCGTTGTGGTGTTGAGGCTTGAGTACCAAAATCATCAATGGCAATTTTAAAACCATTTGCAGCCAGACTTTGCGTTGCGCATTGCAGCTTGCTTTCATTTTCTGAATCGATTTCAATCAATTCCATGACCAGTTGATTATGTTCTATATGTAGTTCTTTGAGGCGATCGCATAGCAATGCTTTGTTGATGTCGCTGATGGCAAACAATTCACCCGCGACAGGCAGTAAATTTAGAAATAATTGGCATTGACGATATTCGGAAAGGGCATAGTTTCGGATGTGGATAACTCGGCTGAGTCTTTCTACGTTAAGTTTGTCGATGGGATTAATAGTGTCGGAATGGAAAAAACAATCGGGGCGAATGGTCGTGCTGCCATTGGCGGTTATTCTCACTAGGGCTTCAACGCCCACAATACGGTTATCCCGCGAGAATATCGGCTGGAAAACGCTTCGCAACACAAGATGCTGGTAATGAGCGATAAACTGGCCATCGGAATCCAGAGACATGCATTTTGAAAACTGAGTTTTGTTAGTTAAAAGCATACAATTTTCGACATCCTAATCATTAATTTTTGCTTGAAGCATCCGAGCGCCAATATGCCATGCCATATTATTGACCCACCTTGACCTTTGTCAATTGTACCTTTGGCTAAGATGAAAATTTGTGGGTTGTCAAAACAGCGTCACAAATATTGAATTATTTAGTGAATGTGATGCGGCAGGCTCAATTGATTGAGAGTGTGCTAAATCAGAAGACAGCCCAATGAAGAGGGTAATATAAAATCTAGAATTTGGAAGAAAATGAGGGCGGTTTGTTTACGTTACGCCCATTGTAATACGGCATATAATTGAACGTATTTTCGGACTAGTTGCTGGTTTTTAGAGCGTTTTAAAGGATGGCTAAATTTAATATAACAAGGGCTAATTTGAAAACGGTTCTCTAAAGATTGAGTTAGCAATGAGTCACTTTCATACAGCGTGATACCTTGTGCGAGGTATTGATCTATTTCATCGGGTAATTGCCCTGTCCACCAATGAAGTAACTCGCGACTTTTTTGGCTACGACTGATCCAGTGATCGGTCAGTAATAACAGTAAATCATTCGGTTGAATCGCGTAAGCGTACTCATATTTCCACTGCGCAATGTCTTGCATCAACTTTTCTCGACAGGTTTTACCAGCACTGACCATATGGTGAGTCAGGATCCATACTGTTCCTGCATCACTGCTCACTCGGTAGTGGTGTGGCATGTCTCGCTGAGGGATTGATTCAATAACAGAATAGTGGCATGGGTGTCCAAATTCACTGAGTGTACGAGCCAACCTGCGAGCAAAAGCCAGCCCTAAGTGATGTTCACTCATTCCTTGGTTGTGTATGGTGGGGTAGTGCTTTTCACAAAGTTTTAGGCAGTCAGCTTGAAATTCGTTGACGCTTTGCGTGAGTATGTCCAGTAACAATTCGTATTTTCTCCGATACCTTTGAAACCTTGCTGTGCTTGGCTTTGTGGCTTTAATTCAATGTGTTAAAAAACATCAAGCCGCAAATATCCGCATATGTTCGCACATATAAATAAAATTCGCCGCCATTTTGTCGCCACTTTTTGGCGGCGGTTAGTCGCCATT
>NZ_NDIM01000056.1:0-7489 GCF_002241375.1 Vibrio sp. V19_P1S1T109
GTTTATTTTGGAATGTATTTTGCTTTAAGGCTGTTCAATACCAATAACTCACTATATTGGTGAGAAAATAATCAAGTAGCACAGGATTGGTGCACAACATTTCAATGGAGAATCACTAAGATGACTCAAACCGTAAGTCAGGTTCAAGGTGCCGTACAAGCCCTGACTCAAAGTTCTGATACGCTATTTTTGCTGCTCGGTGCAATCATGGTGTTTTTAATGCACGCCGGATTTGCCTTTCTTGAGGTGGGGACTGTGCGTAAAAAGAACCAAGTGAACGCGCTGGTAAAAATTCTCGCCGATTTCGGTATTTCTACGATCGCCTATTTTTTTATCGGTTACTGGATAGCCTACGGCGCTCATTTCTTTGCTGATGCACAAACCCTTGCCCAAGGGAACGGCTATCATCTAGTTAAGTTCTTTTTTCTATTGACGTTTGCCGCCGCTATTCCTGCTATCGTTTCTGGAGGCATTGCCGAGCGCGCTCGGTTTTACCCCATTCTCATTGCTACTTTTTTCACAGTTGGGTTTGTTTATCCGCTGTTTGAGGGAATGATTTGGAATGGCAATTATGGCGTGCAAAGCTGGTTTGAAGCTCAATTCGGTGCTGCTTTTCACGATTTCGCTGGTTCTGTGGTCGTGCATGCGGTCGGCGGATGGATTGCACTCATCGCCGTCATGTTTCTAGGAATGCGTAAGGGAAGAGTACGTGCAGGAAAGCACACCAACTTTGCTCCATCCAACATTCCGTTCCTAGCATTGGGCGCGTGGATTCTTTGTGTGGGCTGGTTTGGTTTTAACGTCATGTCAGCGCAAACATTAAATGGAATTAGTGGATTAGTCGCGATGAACTCTTTAATGGCCATGACTGGTGGTATTTTAGCAGCGTTAATTGTCGGAAAAAATGACCCTGGCTTTATCCACAATGGTCCTCTAGCGGGATTAGTCGCGGTGTGTGCAGGATCGGACTTGATGCACCCACTGGGTGCCTTAGTGACGGGAGTGGTAGCGGGTGCTTTATTTGTTTGGTTGTTCACTCAACTACAAAACCGAACGAGAATAGACGATGTATTAGGTGTATGGCCATTACATGGTGTTTGTGGTGCATGGGGCGGGATTGCCGCTGGTATTTTTGGCCAATCATCACTCGGCGGCCTAGGTGGTGTCAGCCTCGCCGTTCAACTACTAGGAACCTTATTGGGTATTTCAGTGGCAGTATTAGGTGCCGCAATCGTTTATGGCTCTCTCAATGTATTGACTGGATTGCGTTTATCTGAAGAAGACGAATTTAACGGCGCGGATTTGGCTATTCATAAAATCTCCGCCATTAACGAAGATTGATTACATATAGACCGAAGCCGCGGGGTACTTCGGTCTATTTCATAGCTCGGTTTATGTCACAGAAAATAAGCAATCAATGGCCATTTTATACTATGGTCTAACCCTCAAAACTACTGTTGTTATTGCATCGGTGCTAAGCTAGCAAAAAAGCGTGCAATAAGGACATAGTATGAATTTCCCTTACAAGAATATCGTGATCCTCACGGGGGCAGGCATTTCAGCGGAATCAGGCATCAAAACATTTCGTGCTCAAGATGGGTTATGGGAAAACCATAAAATAGAGGATGTCGCGACCCCTGAAGGTTTCGCACGTGATCCCGATCTCGTACAGGATTTCTATAATCAGCGTCGTCGAAAACTCCAATCTGAATCAATACAACCTAATGCCGCCCACATCGCGCTTGGTAAATTAGAGCAAGAGCTAGAGGGAAACGTAACGATTATTACTCAGAATATTGATAACCTTCATGAGCGGGCTGGTAGCAAACAGGTGATTCATATGCACGGTGAGCTGCTTAAAGCACGCTGCAGCGTTTCTAACCAAGTAATAGAGCATAAAGACGACATTCTGAGCGGAGAGCTTTGTCATTGCTGTCAAATACCAGCTCAAATGCGACCTCATATTGTTTGGTTTGGCGAAATGCCACTACGCATGGGCGATATTTATTCAGCACTCGAGACGGCTGATCTTTTTATCTCTATCGGTACATCGGGCGTTGTTTATCCTGCTGCAGGCTTTGTTCATGATGCCAGAATGCATGGTGCGCACACCATTGAGATCAACTTAGAACCGAGTGCCGTTGAAAGTGAGTTTGAGGAAAAACGCTACGGTAAAGCCAGTATTGAAGTTCCGCGGTTAGTGGAAGAGATATTAGGGTTAGAAATGCCAAAAAAGAAACACGCCTAGAGTAGGCGTGTTATCTAAACATTGAATATGATCAATTATTTACTTTGAGCTTCTGGAAGTATTCGTCGTACAACACATTCGCTTCTCCCACCTCATCTTGCCAAAACCCGCTGTCCATCACAGATTGTGGAGGGAAGATATTAGGATCATTGGCGAAAGATTTGGGTAACAGTGAATAGGCTGTTTTAACGGGAGTTGGGTAACCAATTTCTAATGCGATTTTTGCTGCATTCTCAGGGCGCAATAAGAAATCAATCATCTTATGAGCCGCATCAACGTTTTTGGCCCCGGCCGGAATGGATATGCTATCCATCCAGAAAATCGCGCCTTTTTCTGGCCAAATAATGTCAATTGAAGCGCCTTCTTGGCGGGCCATATACGCCGAGCCATTCCATAACATACCTAAAGAAACTTCACCCGCTAAAAAAGGGTTTGCCGGAAAGTCGGAGTTGAACACTAACACGTTTGGAATCAGTTTTTTAAGCTCTTCATAGGCCGCTTTAATTTCGTCAGGATCCGTCGTATTAGGTGAGTAACCAAGCTTACTCAGTGCAATATGGAACACCTCACGAGCATCGTCCATCATCATCAACTGACCTTCCCACTTGGCATCCCATAAGTCGCCCCAGTTTTTGATCAGTGATTTATCAAGCATATCGGTATTAATACCAATCCCCGTTGCGCCCCAGATATAAGGGATAGAAAATTTGTTGTTTGGGTCGAACGATTTATTGAGATAGTTAGAATCAAGATCAGCAAAATGAGAAAGCTTAGCGTGGTCAATCTCCTGCAACATGCCTTCTTTACGCATTTTAGAAACAAAGTAGGTGGATGGCACGACAAGATCGTAGCCGGAACCTTGAGTCTTTAACTTGGCATACATGCTTTCATTAGACTCATAGGTTGAGTAAATGACTTTAATTCCTGTCTCTTTGGTGAAATCTTCGAGAACGTCGTGGGGGATATATTCAGACCAGTTGTAAAAATAAAGCTCTTGATCTGCAGCCATTGCAGGCGTAGTGAATAGAGTTGCTGCGCAAATAGCGCCAGCATACAGTGTGCTTTTCATTACGTTTCCATTTTAGTCGGTGCCAAAGCTTAACTAGGCAAGGGTGCGTGATACGAAAGTGCAAAGTATACCAGTTTTAACGAAAATAGGCAGCTAGTGCTGCCTATTTCATACTTTTTGCGGAATTATTGACCCGCTTTTAACTTCATAAAGTAATCTTCATACTGCACAGTTTTTTCACCAACGGCAGATTGCCATTCAACACGATCTAAATCATCTTGAGATGGGAAAAGAGCAGGGCTGTCTTTAAATTTCTCATTAGACGCTTTCACGCCGGTTAAATAACCCGTGTCGCGAGAAATTTGTTCTGCAATTTCTGGACGTAGCAAGAAGTCGATCATCTTATGTGCGGCTTCTACGTTTTTGGCACCAGAACTGATAGCAAAGTTGTCAACCCAACCGATACCGCCTTCTTTAGGGAAAACAAGCTTAATTGGCAAGCCTTCTTTTTGCGCCGCTGCAGCAGAGCCATTCCACAGCATGCCTAAGCCAACTTCACCAGAGAGGTAAGGAGCGGCAGGGTTATCTGAGTTAAATACCAATACATTAGGCATTAGTTTTTGCAGCTCAGCGTAGGCCTCATCAATTTGCTTTTCATCCGTAGTGTTACCTGAGTAACCTAACTTACGAAGGGCAATGTGGAATACCTCACGAGTATCATCCATCAACATTAGCTGGCCTTTCAACTCTGGGTTCCATAGGTCACCCCAGCTTTGGAAATCATTGGGATCATACATATCGGTATTAACCGCAAGCCCAGTGATAGCAACAACGTGTGGAATTGAATAATCATTATTTGGATCGTAAGGTTTATTCAAATAGTTGTTATCAAGGTTTTTAAAGTTGCTTAATTTAGACTTATCAATCTTTTGTAACATACCTTCATCGCGCATTTTAGAAACGAAGTAGGTGGATGGAACAACAAGATCATAACCTTGGTTGTGAGTTTTTAGCTTTGCATACAGGGTTTCATTCGATTCATAAGTTGAATAAATGACCTTGATGCCGGTCTCTTTCGTAAACTGCTCTAGAAGACCACTGTTAATGTACGGCCCCCAGTTCATGAATACTAGTTCCTTGTTTTCATCCGCTGTTACTGCTCCAGAGAACAAAGAAAGCGCACATGCACTACCAGCTAATAGAGTAGCCCATTTTTTCATTGACGTTAGCTCCAAACCAAACGTTGCCTATTTTTAGGCGTTAGATAGAAAAACAGAATGACGATTTGTCATTCTGTTTCGCGTAATGTATTACAAGATGTCGATTCTACTTCACTTTTTCCCTTGCTAACAACTGTGATGTGATTACTAGAGCCAATGAGACAACTAACATCACGGTCGCCAGAGCGTTAACTTCTGGGGAAATTCCAACTTTAACCATAGAATAAATCTTCAATGGTAAAATCTCGTAAGTAGGGCCGGTTACAAACGAGCTAATGATCACATCATCTAATGACAGTGTGAAGCTCAGCAACCAACCAGCCGCAACCGCCGGTTTCGCTAATGGCAAAATGATTTTGGTCAAAATCACCCATTCGCCAGCACCGAGATCTTTGGCAGCTTCGAGCATCTTTACATCAAATCCGTTGAGGCGACTGTAAACAGTCACAACAACGAAAGGTAAGCAGAATGTAATGTGTGCAATCAACAAAGTAAGAAAACCTAGCTGAGCACCTAACACTAAGAATAGCGCAAGTAGCGAAATTGCCATGACAATATCTGGGGACATCATCACAACAAACAACATACCATTAACTGCACGTTTACCTTTAAATTGATAACGAAAAAGGGCTACAGCAGTTAAACTGCCAATCAGCGTCGCTGCTGTGGCTGAAAAAACCGCTACATTCAGCGAGTGCCATGCGGCCTGAACTAAGCTGTCGTTTGCAACTAGAGCGTGGTACCACTTCGTAGTGAAACCGCCCCATTTAATACCAAATTTGTTGTCATTAAATGAGTTTACAATCAGCACTATGATCGGTAGGTATAGAAATACATACACTAAACTCATAAAGCTAAATCTAACTGTTTTGCCCATTAGTCTAGCTCCACTTTCTTATTCAATAACTTACCAGCACGATAGTATGCATAAAGCATTACAGCCATCGCCAGAGTCAAGGCAATGCTGGTCGCGGCGCCGAATGGCCAATCACGAGCATTCAATACTTGGCTCTTAATCACGTTACCAATCAGCAGGTTTTTCGCGCCACCGAGTAAGTCAGCAATGTAGAACATACCTAATGCTGGCAGTAACACCAATAAGCAGCCCCCGATGATACCCGGCATGGTCAATGGCAATACTACCTTGAGCAAAGTTTGAAGCTTATTTGCCCCTAGATCTCGCGCGGCTTCAATGTAGGTATCGTCCAATTTTTCAATAGCAGAATAGAGCGGAAGAATCATAAAAGGCAGCAAGATGTAAACCAAGCCAATCATTACCGCTGTCTCGGTGTACATAATACGCAGTGGTTTGTCTATGATGTCTAAAGCCATTAAAGCTTGGTTTAAGATGCCTTGCGTGCCCAGCACTATTTTTAATCCGTAGGTACGGATAAGAGAGTTCGTCCAAAAAGGAACAATCACCAAAAACAGCATAATTGGACGCCATTTTTGTGGCATTTTTGCGACAATGTAGGCAAATGGATAACCAATAACCAAGCAGAGAAGGGTAGCCACAATTGCCATATAGAAAGAGTGCATGAGCACTTTGGCGTAAAGTGGATCCAATAAGCGTGTATAGTTATCAAGCGTGAAGGTCATTTCAATTAAGTTGGCTTCATCGCGAGTCAAAAAGCTAGTACCAATGATCATAACGTTAGGGATTAGCACAAACAGCACTAACCACCCAACAATCAATGTGATAATAGCATTTTGAAGATTAAGCTTCTTGCTCATCATCGAGTACTACCTCCCAGCTTTCAACCCAAGTGATAGCGACTTTCTGACCGAGAGAATGGTCCACATCAGGATCATCTTCGTTAAAGAATTCGCTAACCGTCACGCGCATGCCTGATTCTTCCAATTCGACTACAGATTCTAGAGTCATGCCTTTGTAGGTACGTTCTGTCACGTGTCCAACAATGCCTTTTTCTTCTGACTCTTTAATCTCTTCGATGCGAAGATCTTCAGGACGCAGCAAAACTTGTAGTTTGTGTCCGGGTTGTACATTTTGATCGTGGTAAACCACCGCTTCAACACCTTCGATATGTGCACGAATACGCTTATCGTCAATTCGTTCAATCGTTTCAGCATTAAATACGTTGATCTCACCGATGAAGCGAGCAACAAATAGGTTTTTAGGGTCTTCGTAAATTTCACGTGGAGAGCCATCTTGCTCAATTTTCCCTTCACGCATAACAATAATGCGATCCGACATTGATAAGGCTTCTTCTTGATCGTGCGTAACGAAGATAAAGGTGATCCCAAGCTGACGTTGAAGCTGCTTAAGCTCCATTTGCATCTGCTTACGCAGTTTATAGTCAAGCGCGGATAAAGATTCGTCTAGCAACAGAACCTTAGGTTTATTAACAACGGCACGCGCGATAGCGATACGTTGTTGTTGACCACCAGAAAGTTGACTTGGTTTACGCTGGGCCATCGCGTCGAGACGTACCATCCGCAGTGCTTCCATCACACGGGGTTCAATGTCCGTCGTTGGCACTTTTTGCATACGCAAACCAAACGCGACATTTTCAAATACTGTCATATGTGGGAAAAGTGCATAGCTTTGAAAGACGGTGTTAACGTGTCTCTGTTCAGCAGGAACTTTTGTAACATCTTGATTATCAAGAGTAATTGAACCTTGATCTGCGGTTTCAAAACCTGCAATCATTCTTAGTACTGTTGTTTTACCACAGCCAGAAGGACCAAGTATCGTTAAGAATTCGCCATGATTAACATCAAGGTTTAGGTTGCCAATGATTTCCTTACCATCGAAACTTTTACTGATACCAGAAAGACGAACTACTGGTTTTCCTACTGATTTTTTTACGTTCAACGTCTGTTTTTCTCCCACCTTGGTCTATAGGGATGCCTATCTTACGACCTGTCGCTATACACAATTGAGGCGCGCATCATAATCACCAAAAGAGTGAATTCAAAGCGTTTTCTTATATTGATACAGAAAAAGTTTTGTAGGTAGCAGTAAAGATTGATTACCATACAGAACTAACT
>NZ_NDIM01000052.1:0-7421 GCF_002241375.1 Vibrio sp. V19_P1S1T109
GTGCTGTAGGATAAGAGGTATAACGCGGGCCTGAATAGTTATACTTATCTAAAACAGCTTGATCCCATACGATCTGTTGGCTGGGTACGACTTGCGAAGACATGCTGTGCTTTCCGTTCGAAACTTTGACGGGCTATTTTGCCACATGACAATGATGGACGTCGGGTGACAAAACGAAATTTGTGTATAAATGTTCTAAACTGCTAACGCGATCACTCACTCGAAAGAGGCAGTCGAGCCATTACATCATTTGAATCGGAATTTGACTATTCAAAGGGGCAATGCGTTTTTGCAGAACTTTTAACTCTTCAACAATCGCATCCATTAAACGGGCCTCCGCCTTTTGGCGCACTAAGTTATGCTTCATTCGCTCTTGTTTAGCGAGTTGGCTGCGCTCTTCGCCACGCGGCATATCCTTCACTATATAATACAGTTCGGAAATAGCGGGATACGAACTATCAAAGTCGATTCTCTGTTCGCCTTGAACATAATCCATAATGCAGTAGACACGGATGCTGATCTCGGAGAGATCACATTGGCCTTGAATCCCAGCCATGCAAAGCGTATTTACGCTATCAAAAATATTTGCATTGCGTTTTTCAATGGCCAACGTTTGATGTTGAAGCTGCAAATCCTTTTGCTTTTTCAGTTGCAGCAGAAGGTAACCAGCGTAAGACGCTAAGCTGAGAATAATGATTCCACCAGCAATGGCTAACAAGGTTACATTCATGGCACTTTCTATCCTTTTAAATCATTTAGGTCGAAGCCTTCAAAATCTGATAATAAATCATCATCTGAACGTGATTTTTTGGCACTACCGCCAGTCACGATTGGCTCGAAAACATCTTCTTGCTCTTCAGCATACAGACCAAGTTGCTTCATCAGTGCTTCAATACGATCGAGTTTCTCATCAACGTATTTTTGCAAGCCGGCACCTAGGTTTTCGCCATTATCAATACGATCGAGCAACACGTTCAATTGCGCATCATTTTCCAGCATTTCGAGCTCTTGCTCAGCCGACAAACGACGCTCTTGCTTGGTCATTTTCTTCGCTGGCTCAACCACCAGAGGAATTTTTTTCTTGCTGCCTAAACGTGGATCGTGCGCTTTAGCGGCTTCTCGCTGCTGCTGATCTGAACCATCGGAATGGCGGCTACCCGCTTTCAGACCTTTCTGTTTTTTAACTCGCTTACGCAAACGGCCTTCAACATCTGCCTCACTGCGATTACGCGTGACAATCACGTCGCCTTCACCGGCTGAACCCGGCTTTCTCGATTTTTTACTACGGCTCATTACTGGGGTTTCCTCAGTAAAATTACATCATTACCAATAAATTCAAGTTCAAGCTCATCCCGCTTGGCCAAGTACTGGAAGGTTTCACGACTAAAAAAGATCACATGTGTGAGATCATTTTTGTAGTGCCACCCAGCAAACGCCTCCACGTCTTTGACTAGTTTGGTCATTAACCCAATCCAGCCTCCTGGCTTAACTAAATTTAACCATTGCTGCCAAACTTGGTGCGGCTTATGTAAATGCTCAATCACTTCAGTGGCAGTCATAAAATCATAGGTCGCCTGCAACACCTTTTCATCTGGATGAAAAAAGATATCGTATAACGACATTGTGTGCCCAGCCTCTTCCAACATAATGGATAAGGTTGGCCCCGGCCCACAACCAAAATCTAACCCGTTAGATGCCGGAGAAAGCCTCTCCAACATCGGCGCACAAACGCGTGACAAAAACTGGCGATAACCCCTATCCTGCGGGTTATTTTCATGCAAATCATAAAATGCTTTTTCCGCTTTTTCGTCAAGACGATGTTCAGGGCTAACAAACACAAGTGCACAGTGTTGGCACTGCAGATAAGAGCGAACTTTATCGGCAAAATAAGGAACTATTTGTTCACTAAAACATAATGGGCAAATGTGCATGTAACATCCTCAAACAGGGATGCGCAACATACCAGAAAGTGGCATTAGAGTGGAGAGTCAGCGCGTATTTTTTCACCAGCTAGGCAAAAAAAGATAAAAAAAGCGATAGGTAAGCCGATCATTGAGCAAAAAATTACGTTTTCTTCAGCACAAAAGAAAACGCCCTAGCTCAGCGCTAAGGCGTTTTCAAACAACAGTGCTCGAACGGTGTAGGGCTTAGTGAAGGCCGCCAACGTATTTAGAAAGTATTTCGATGTCGGTGTCGCTGAGCTTTTTCGCGACATCACGCATCATGGCATTCATATCATTATTACGAGCGTCATCGCGGAATTTTTGCAGTTGAGCTTTGATGTAGTCAGCATGCTGACCAGAAATTTTAGGGAAACCTGAAAGCTCAGTACCATTACCACGTGGACCATGACACGCAATACAAGCGGTTAAACCACGCTCTGCATCACCTGCGCTATAAAGTGCTTTTCCTTTCACTGCAACGTCTTCAGGCGTTGAGTTCGCTGAAATAGTTTGTGATGCAAAATACGCTGCAAGATCAGCTATATCTTCGTCGCTAAGAGGCATCGCCATGGCACTCATTACGGGGTCGTAACGACCTTGTTTGCCACCGCTTGTCATTCCCAGCTTGAGATCATGCAATTGCTTCTCTATGTATTTCTCATGCTGACCAGCAATTTTAGGATAGATTGTAAGTAGACTATTGCCATCAGCACTGTGACAGGCAACACACGTTTGGGATTTTGCTTTACCAGCTTCAATGCTGCCTTGGGCCCACACTGAGCAGCTGGCTAAAAGACTCAAGATTAGCGCTAATTTCTTCATGACATTCCATTTATAATTATCAAGCTTCCAGTACCACTTTGCAGTTGCTACTCACTCTCAGTGGCGACTCATGGTACAATAGGCGACCTTATGCCGAGCACGGTTATTTTACACAATTTCA
Source organism: Vibrio sp. V19_P1S1T109 (assembly GCF_002241375.1). Classification (NCBI taxonomy): domain Bacteria; kingdom Pseudomonadati; phylum Pseudomonadota; class Gammaproteobacteria; order Vibrionales; family Vibrionaceae; genus Vibrio; species Vibrio sp. V19_P1S1T109. The sequence goes on from NZ_NDIM01000052.1 coordinate 2,887, forward strand.
CAAAAAAGTAATCAATCGACTACACAAAGTCGAGATGGAGTTAACAGTGAGCGTAAAAATTCATTATCAAAACACGCATTTCATTACCAGTGCGCCTGACATTCGTCATCTACCTGATGATGAAGGGATCGAAATTGCGTTTGCAGGACGCTCCAATGCAGGTAAGTCGAGTTCGTTGAATCGCTTAACGAATCAGAAGAGCTTGGCTAAAACCAGTAAAACTCCGGGTCGAACCCAACTGATCAACCTATTTAAAGTCACTGAAGGTTGTCATATTGTGGATTTACCGGGCTATGGTTTTGCTCAAGTTCCTTTGGAACTGAAGAAAAAATGGCAAAAATCATTAGGTGAATACCTACAAAAGCGTAAGAGCTTAAAAGGGCTGGTTGTGCTAATGGACATTCGCCATCCGATGAAAGATCTCGACCAACAATTGATTTCTTGGGCTGTCGATTGCTACATCCCAGTACTAGTACTACTGACTAAAGCGGACAAGCTAAAAAGTGGCGCACGTAAAGCTCAAGTGTTAAAAATTCGTGAAGAGGCACGCTCTTTTGGCGGCGATGTCACTGTCGATGCTTTTTCATCATTGAAAGGCTTAGGCGTCGATGTGCTGCGTAATAAATTGGATACGTGGTTTGCACCCGCACTCGCACATTTAGCCGAGCAAGAAACAGTGGAAGAGATGGATGAGTGTGATTCAACTCACTTAGAAGAGATAGAAGAGAATCCAGACCATTCTGAAGAACACTAAAAATCGTGACTCCAACAGAGCCCTACCTAATCGTGGGGCTTTTTTTATAGGCTTTAAATCCAAATGCGAACGGCAAAGAGAAAAATCCCCACCATCCTGGTGGGGCAACGGGAGAGAAGTAGGAGGTAATTTATTATTGTTTTGCTAAGCATTCCTTAATCCCTCCAACTTTTCAATAGGTCAAAGAGTCATCAATTCACTCACCCACAGAACACTCCTCTGGCTCACCCCAATAAAATCAACATAACATAATGAATATTAATAATATTTAAACATATTCTTTGTGTTTGAGGCGAACTTGATTTCTCATTAGAAATAATCAAAGTGTGACTGTTAGCCAGTTACAGAATTGGGTGTTTATAAAAGAAACAAAGTAACTACTCAGCAATAGAATAGTGTGTTTGTATCACCTAAATTCTCGTAAAAAAAACAGTGATGAATATTTTCTTTGGCCCAATAAAAAACGCCCCAGTCAAATACTGACTGGGGCGGCTGAATCAGCCTAATCCAATAACGTGAAACAAAAGGTCTGAAAGATAGAACATCTTACCTCTGTACCCTACGAGAGTTAATGTATAACAAATGGTCAGAAATGAAAACTATTTTTGTAGTTTTTTTTCATGAAAATTTTATTAAACAACACAAAGTTTAAAATCAAGAACACTTGTTTCTAGGCCATAAAAAAGCCGACATTTGTGCGTCGGCTCATATAAATTAGCTAATTCTGCTTAAAAAACAACTAATGCGCCTGATCCCAGTTGTCTCCATGACCAGTATCCGCGACCAATGGCACCGCTAGCGTTGCCGCTGATTCCATCAATTGTTGTACTTTAATTTCAATTTCGGCTAAAGCCGTCTCTTGCACCTCAAACACCAGTTCATCGTGCACTTGCATCAAGAGTTTAACGCGTCCCTGTCCATGATCCTCAATCCAAGCATCGACTAATAGCATCGCTTTTTTGATGATATCCGCAGCCGTACCTTGCATTGGAGCATTGATCGCGGCACGTTCAGCGGCTTTGCGGCGCATCCCATTACGCGATTTAATTTCAGGCAGATGCAAACGGCGACCAAATAAAGTTTCAACATAGCCAAGTTCACTAGCCGTAGAGCGTGTATCTTCCATGTATTGCATCACGCCAGGATAACGCTCAAAGTATTTATCCATATATTCTTGGGCTTCATAACGAGGAATGCCGAGCTGCTTGGCTAAACCAAAGGCGCTCATCCCGTAGATCAAACCAAAGTTAACCGCTTTCGCACGGCGACGCTGCTCACTGCTGACTTGCTCAATACTCACTCCAAGAATTTCAGCCGCGGTCGCTGCATGGATATCTTTCCCTTGCAGGAATGCTTCAAGCAGCGCTTTATCGCCGGACAAATGCGCCATAATGCGTAACTCAATTTGCGAGTAATCGATGGCCAGAATTTTCCAGCCATGAGGAGCGATAAAGGCTTGACGGATCCGGCGTCCTTCTTCGTTACGGATCGGAATGTTTTGCAAATTTGGATCGGTTGAAGACAAACGACCAGTGGCGGTTACAGCTTGGTGATACGAGGTATGCACTCGCCCTGTGGTTGGGTTGATCATTTTAGGCAGTTTGTCGGTGTAGGTCGATTTCAACTTAGCTAAACCACGATGTTCAATGATCACTTTAGGCAGAGGGTAACCGTCGAGTGCCAACTCTTGCAGTACTTCTTCATTGGTGGAAGGTGTACCTGTTGGCGTTTTCTTAATCACCGGTAGCCCCATCTGTTCAAACAAAATGGTTTGCAGCTGTTTTGGTGAGCTTAGGTTGAAAGGTTGACCCGCGATATCAAACGCTTGTTGTTCTAGTTGCTCTAAACGAGCAGCGATTTCATGCGATTGCGCGCCAAGCAACATATCATCGATCATCACGCCTGTACGTTCTATACGTGACAACACGGGAACAAGAGGTACTTCTATCTGTTGGTAGATGCGATTGAGCTTCTCATCTTGCTCAATATGACTCATCAAACGGTGATGAAGTCGCAAAGTCACATCAGCATCTTCCGCAGCGTACGGTGCCGCTTGCTCAAGTTCAATTTGGTTGAAGGTCAGTTGGTTTTTACCTTTGCCCGCCACCTGTTCAAATGAAATACAGCTGTGTTGCAAGAATCGTAGCGCCAAACTGTCCATATCATGTTTGCCACCGACGCTGTTGTACACATAAGATGCGAGCATCGTATCGTGCTTGATGCCTTTCATATTGATACCGTAACGCGCAACAATGCTGGCATCGTATTTTAGGTTCTGCCCCACTTTGGCTTGGCTTTCATCTTCTAAAATGGGTTTAAGTTGGGCGAGTACCCAATCACGGTCCAGTTGCTTTGGTGCATCAAGATAGTCATGCGCAACAGGAACATACGCTGCAACGCCCTCTTCGGTCGCAAAAGAGAGGCCAACTAAATTCGCTACCATATAATCGAGGCTGTCGGTTTCCGTATCAAACGCAAACACTTCTGCCGCTTTCAGTTTTTCTAACCAAGCATTAAACGTCTCTTCATCTAAAATGGTTTGATATTGGCTGCGATCAATCGTGGCGGCGGTTGTATCCATCTCCCTTGCTTGTGAAGAAGTGTTTACCGCACCCACTTTTTCATCAGCGTCAATCACCCCATTACCACCATCCAGCAATTCTGTTAACCAAGATTTAAACGTGAGCTGACCATAAAGTTTAATCAACTCATCAATATTGGGCTGGGTTTTGCACAAGGTTTCTGGTTTCTCTTCCAAAGCGACATCCAGCTTGATGGTGGCTAATTGGTAAGAGAGAAAAGCGTTTTCACGGTTATCCGCCAGTTTTTGCGCCATGGTTTTAGAGCCGCGAAAACCCAATTGCGCAATTTTATCGAGGTTATCGTAAATTTGCTCTAGGCTGCCAATGCCTTGTAGTAACGCAATCGCTGTTTTCTCACCGACACCCGGTACACCAGGAATGTTATCGACTTTATCGCCCATCAAGGCCAGATAATCGATGATAAGCTCAGGAGGGATACCGAATTTTTCAATCACCCCTTCACGGTCAAGTACCACATTCGTCATGGTATTGATCAAGGTGACATTCTCGTCCACCAGCTGTGCCATGTCTTTATCACCAGTGCTGATCAGCACTGGCATGCCAGCTTGTGATGCTTGAGAGGCTAGCGTACCAATCACGTCATCGGCTTCGACACCTTCAATCGATATCAGCGGTAGCCCCATCGCACGGATAACATTGTGCAACGGCTCAATCTGACAACGTAGATCATCAGGCATTGGTGGACGGTTAGCTTTGTATTGTGGGTACATATCATCGCGGAAGGTTTTTCCTTTCGCGTCAAAAATAACCACCATACGCTCAGCGGAAAACTGGCGCATCATGCTACGGAGCATATTGACCACGCCATAGACAGCATTAGTTGGAATTTCGCCATTACTCATGGTGCCTGGGTAGGCATGAAATGCACGGTAAAGGTAAGAAGAGCCATCAATCAGAATGAACGGGTTGTCAGGTATGCGAGCCATAGTCTTTTGCAATCCAAAGCGAGTACGAAATGTAATGACTAAGGATGCCATGACTGTCTTGAGGATTCCACGCCAATGCACCTTGAGCAACGAAACATTTTGCTGATTTGTCCACCACCGCAAATGACATTCTGTGGATAACTCTGTTCATAGTTTTTATCCACTGGTTATTAAACAGTGATTAACGAGGAAAACAATGGCATTAACTTATTGTTTATAAATGAATAAAACAAAGATCGAACATTCCTATCA
>NZ_NDIM01000194.1:0-7379 GCF_002241375.1 Vibrio sp. V19_P1S1T109
TTTCTTCTCCGACCAAATTAATTGGGATTATATTAATATTTTCAGAATAGTCAGCAAGACTTCGTTCTAAGAATTTTTTTAGATAAATTGCAGATCCTTCACCTGTTGTACAAATAGTAATGATAGTCAGTTTAAGGTTATGCGATTCTTTAAAAGACAGCAAATTATCTTCCTCATCAGTCTTTGTATTTCGCAACATTGCAATATTATCAATGGTCACTTGAAGGGTTTCGTCATAGATAAAGTCTAGAGGATATCCAAGCATAGCCTTACCACAAGCAGCTAATACATGAGGTGCACTGGTCATTGAAATTGTTTTTGTTTTTATGTTCAGCTCTTTTTCAATATCAGCACCAAAATTCATTAGTGACCCCATATCCACAAGTAAAAGAACATCACAGGCTGGTGATTTCTTCAAAAAATCAACGATTTTCGTATAAGTACTGGATGGTGAATCACTAAGAGCCATATTGAACCCAGTACAGTAAGTTCCACCAAGTAACTGATTACAGGTAGCTGCAATGGAAGTAGCAGTAGACTCACCATGATGAACAACAATCACTTTCACTTGATTTGAGGATAAGTTTAGCTTTTCATTTCCCGCTGCTATAAACATAGTCAGGAAACCAGCTTCATCATTAGGAGTGTGCACATCAAATGTTGAATTAATGATAGATAAGCATTGATTAGCTACTTTAAATTGACTTGGATACTGTTCCTTAATTTCTTTAAGTTTTGGGTTATTTATTTTTTTATTATTACGTAACCTAACCAGCAAATTTGCGATGTGAAGTACCATAGCATATTTAATACTATCCGGTAGTACGTTGCCTAACTGTGATTGACACAAAGCCGATATATCTTCAACTAGAGCAATAGTTGTTTCACCAGCTAATTTCTCCAGATTTTTATTACTATGATCAGACTGAGCAACCTCGATACAATGACCGAGATAATTATTTATATCACTTGAAACTATTTTATCTAACTGTTCTTCTGTACTACCAATTTGTTTTAACTGATTTACCCTTTTATCGATAAGGTCATAGATGCTTTCTGTTTTACCCATAGCAAAATCAGACACATTAGAAAGATTATCCTCTGTGAAGAGGTAATACCGTTGATCAATACAGTTTAAGTGTGTCCATATCTGCCTGTGTTCCGTATATAAATTTAGTCCAGATTTTATATTTTCTGGCAAGCTATAGCTGGATATTTGCAACTCGGACTGGCGACCAGTGACAAAGTCAGCATAAGATTTGGCACAAAGTATTCGAATATCACCTTCTAATTGACCAATATTTGATGGGCAATCATAGCCAAGTAACGATCGAACGGCATTGATTGAAACTTTAATCGGTCTCTGTAACCGTGCTGATTCTTTAGAAATAAAACTAGTAATTAGGTTTAATCTTTCTTCAATACTGCGTTCACGTAATGGTGGAAGCGTGATTCGCATGGGTATACGTCTTACGAAGGTGTTTAGCAGTTCTGACTCAGGATTTTCGGTCGTTGCGCAGAGAATCAGAACTTTAGATTTGCGTTTTGTATCTGCTTCTCCTAACCGCCGATAAAGCCCTGTATCGATGAAAGTGAATAACATCTCCTGTCCCTCTGGAGGTAGCCGGTGCACTTCATCTAAAAATAGTATCCCACCATCAGCAACATCAATTAGCCCTGGTCGATCACTGTCAGCACCTGTATAAGCACCTTTTTTACAACCGAATAACTGTGAAACAAGTAACTGGGGGTTATTTGAATATTCTGCACAGTTGAATATTATAAATGGTGCATCATTGGACAGGCAATTGAGCTGCATTGCACTCTGATGAACTAAGCTAGCAAACATCGATTTACCCGTTCCCGTTTCTCCTTGTAGCATAATATGCATACCATTGGGCGGGTATAGAATGGCCGCTTTTGCTTGCTCTGCTGCACCATAAAGACTAGGGCACATCGTTTGGATCTGATCTAAAGCCGTAGACTCTTCACTAGGCTCTGTGCGCTGCTCTGTTACTGCACGATAATAAACAGGGCGAATTCCAGATTTTATTACCTTACCTTCTTGACATAGCTTATTTAAATCACCACTGACATTCGCACGATCAAGACTCAACTCTTCTGCTATATCGCGAGTTGTCATGCCTAGTTTGTGATTGTTATTGACTAAGTATTGGAAAATAGAATCTATTCGCTTCATTATTGATCTAACATTTAACGTAGGTTACGGAAATAATACAACAATTCGGTGTAGAACAATATCTATATAGCTGCTAACAATCGGCGTTTTTCAAGCTAGTAAGTTAACAACTTGATAGTGAATAGCCACTAGTATAGTAACCACTTCTAGTATGACCTAAAGTATGTCAAATTATTGCTCAGTGAAATAATGAATCAACTAGACGTAACTTGGAATGGGGCAAAAGTGTGTTGACGGCTCACTAATCACTCCACTCTGAAACACACTCAAAATGATAAACGTTAATGCATTCATTCAAAGTTATAACTTTACACCCTCACTGTAACCCTATGATTTTTATTAAACTATATACCGACTGATAAATTCTCCAACACCTTATCGATGTTTTCTGTACCGTTAGGCTTCAAACTCCTACAATGCAAGGCAGAGGGTCGGTGAAGGCTAAGCTTTCACTTTTACATATTGAATAATCAACAATGCATTTGATTGCCTTGGTACCGTCATCATTCAAAAGGAATAATATGTTGAGCAAAGGATGGATATTGCTTGCCGCCGCAATCATCAGTCAAGGAGCATGGGCACTCGCTCCTTGCGGGACAGACAGTGGCATAGGGGACTGGTGCAACCTAGATATTAATCAGCTACACCCCACTCAGGCCGGGGTTGGTCAACAACAAGTTGATAAAACACAAGCCAAACTGGCGACAAAAAGCCCAGCACAACTTAAGAAGTACATGAAAAAGAAAAAGATTCCGGTAATCGTAGATGCTGATGGCCAGTATTGGTTGGTTGACCGACATCATCTGACTAAGGCGCTTTGGCAGCAAGGTGTGAAAGAGGTGACCGTCCACATCCTTGCTCACCTCGACAACAAGGAGAGCTTTTGGCAAGACATGCAAGGCAACCACTGGACATGGCTGCGCGATGAAAAAGGAGCCCCGCTAACTCCCGATCAATTACCTGCACACATAAGTAAGCTACCCGACTACCCCTACCGCTCTTTGGCAGGTGAACTACAAGATGCCGGTTATTACAGCAAGCATGAACAGGTTTATTTTGTTGAGTTTGCTTGGGCTAGCTGGCTTGGGGAGCAAATGAATTGGGTGCCAGTCAATGCGAGTACGCTCCCAGAACGACTCGAACAAGCTGCACAACTGGCATGTAGCTCAGCCGCTAAGGCTCTGCCTGGTTACCCCGGAGAGCAGTGTTCAACTATGCGCCACCTCATCAACACGACAAACTAAGATTCTATCGCAAAGCGAGATTTAAATAAGACTCATCATTTTGAAGATACAATTAGCCTGCGAGCGAACAAATAGCTCGCAGGGCGTTGTTCGATAAGATGAATATGTATTTTGTTACAAATCGCCCTCTTGTCTTGTGGTTCAGTCAATGATTTACTGTCGCTTCCTTAGCAACAGAGGCTTTTATTGACAATGGACGACCCCTTCAGGCGACCAATATTTACTGATTCCCCCCTTTACCGTGCCCCCTTACTTAAGGAGGCCACATGTTAGAACTCTTCCTACTACCCGAAACTTGGGCAATATTTGCCACACTGCTTGCTTTAGAAGTGGTTCTTGGCGTTGATAATGTAGTGTTCATTTCCGTCTTATGTGAACGGCTCCCCGTTCAGCAGCGGCCGCTTGCGCGTAACTTAGGCATTTTGTTAGCGGTTACCGCTCGGATTGGTTTGGTTTTTTCTATCAGTTGGCTGATGTCGTTAACTGCACCGATAGTCGTTTGGTTTAGCAACGAATTATCTGGACGAGATTTTATCCTCATCTTCGGCGGTGCTTTTCTGTTATTCAAAGCAGCAAAAGAGTTGTGGAACTGGCTGATGCCTGATGAGCATTCACATACGACGACAGTAAGTGCTGGCCTTGCGGTCGTATTACTGCAAATTGTCGCGGTTGACGCGGTATTTTCCATGGATTCTGTAATCACTGCGGTGGGTCTAACTAACGACATTCCTATCATGGTCGCGGCCATTTTAGCGTCTGCGGTGATCATGATATTAACCGCAGCGCGCATTAACGCCTTAGTCACCCGTTATCCGGGTTTTAAAACGCTGGCATTACTGTTTTTAATGATGCTGGGCGGTTTGTTAATCGCGGAAGGTGTTGAGCTGCACATCAATAAAGGCTACGTCTATTTTGCGATGGCGTTTGGTTTGGCAATGGAGATTTGTCATATTCAATGGGCGAAGAAACAAGCAATCCAGATTAAGCAGTTACGTCCGTTAAAGCTATATACGTCTACGTCAAAGCTACATACGTCGAAACCATATTCGTTAAAAAGACCCATGCCTTTGCTAAGGTCAAAGTCCTCAGCACATTGAAGAGATAATTAATATCAGAGGGGCGAACAGCAACGTCGCCCTTTCTTCTATCCTAATACTATTGACGTTAAGCTAATTTACGCACACTAAATTGGCTCATTAACGCTTTTAAATCATTGGCTTGCTGTGATAAATCATTACTAGCGTTAGCGGTTTCTTCTGTGCTCACTAATACTTTGTCGCCTGAATCACGAATACCCAACAAATTTTGGCTGACTTCTTCAGCACTCACGGCTTGTTGCTCGCTGGCGGAGGCGACTTGCAAGTTCGATTGCATCAGTTCGTCTAACGCTCCCGCTATCGAATAGAGCTGAGCTTTTGCACTATCGACGAGTGTTGATGATTCGCTGATCTGCTGGTCATTATCTTCTATCGATTTTGCAGCAATTTGAGCTTTATTCACCAACACTTGGATCAAACTGCTGATTTCATGAGTCGCTTCTTGGCTGCGAGAAGCCAAAGCGCGCACTTCATCAGCCACAACCGCAAATCCTCTTCCTTGTTCACCCGCCCTTGCCGCTTCAATTGCAGCGTTGAGTGCCAACAAATTGGTTTGCTCTGAAATCGAATCAACCACTGAAACGAAATTCTGAATTTTATGTGTGCTGTCTTGTAACTCTAAGATCATTTTTTGTGAGTTAGCCGCGTTAATCACCAATTGATGGGAGATTTTTTGTGTCACATCCGTCGTCTCACAAGCCGCTTTAACGCTGTTATCTGCACGAGAAGTCGACTCTGCAGCACCTTCAGCATTACTCGCCACTTCTGTAATCGTTGATGCCATTTGCTCCATTGCAGCCGCAACTTGCTGAGTGCTCTCTTGCTGTACAAGCATCGCTTTACGGTTATTCTCTGCCAACACATTTAATTCCGTCACCAGCCCTGCAATGCTGTTTGCTCTTTGAATCACCTCACCAACGGTTTTACTCAACGAGTCCGCCATGGTATTCATACTTTGCGTCAACTGGCCGATCTCATCTTTTGACTCTGGCACAATGTGCTGATCAAAATGACCATTTGCCATTTTCGCCGCTATATTTCTCACTTTTAGCACAGAGCGAACAATTTGACGGCTGAGTAACGCCCCCATCACAAGGCCAAGAATTATCGAAACGACAGCTAATGTTATTGTGCCTTGCAATGCTCTGTGTTCTTCATCCTCAGTAATGAGAATAGAGGTTGCTGTTTTTTGCTCTAAATCGCGTAGAAAATGTTCAATTTCGGTATTAAATGCCTCTTGCATTTTTTCTAGCACGAGCACTTGTGGCGCAAGTTGTTCTACTGGCTCATTACTATTTAAGCGCTTGAGCAACTCAAATAAAGCCACCTCATACTGATAGTAATGACTTTCTAACGCTTCAAATGTTTGGTATCGGTTTTGACTCTCTTGATCAACACCCTTCGCTTGACGATGCTTCTTTGCATCACTGAGTATTTGCTTCGCTTGTGTCAATTCAGACTCCAACACTTTTGCGATGTTTTCTGTCTTCTGAGTAAGGTCTTTCAGCGCTTGTGAGTTGCCTTCGACAGGGATTTTAGCCAGTCGAAAAGCCTTTTCTAACACGATAGAGCTTTCCAACTGTTTGATGGTGATATCCGACGTCAACCGGATTAAAGGAATACTTTCATCCGCGATTTCTTCAATTTCGAGCGCAATACGATTCATTTTTAAAGCGCTAAAGCTTGCAACACCAACAATTAGGCACAGCATTAGCGTAATGAGCGAAATCATTTTTTGGGTAATCGATAAGTCTTTAATCCACTGCATAAATGCGCTCTCCAAACACAACCATTAAAGCCATTCGTTTATATGAATATTGTTATGCTGTTAAAGATAGTTGAGTAAAACCTAAAACACACTATTTCTAATACTAAGTAACTAGAGGTCATATCTGTTCAAGCGAGTAGAAAACTCTGCTTTTACTTATCAGTCAGTGTGTTAAAGACAAAAGCCCGAACGCTTGGGTTCAGGCTTTAAGATAGGGAACAAGGTCTACGGCGTTAGATGCGCTCTACACATTCACGAGCAATTACCAGCTCTTCATTGGTTGGGTTTATATTCATGGTAGATGTCATCAATATATTTTCTAATTCACTTTCGCCTATGCCTTTTGGGTTTATTCGGACGGTTGATTCAACCGATTTACTTGTAACAACATTTTCCAAGGTAATAAAGGTAGTATGATCATCAATATCCCTAATATGGTAAAAAAGTCTGGCACTTCATTGAATAAAGTAACACCAAATAAGGTGACAAATACCAGTCCTGAGTTCTCTGCTAGGGCAATAGAATTAGCAGGTGCTCGTTGATACGAAGCAACAACTAATCCGTTGTAAGTAAGAACCAAAGTTGCACTTGCCAAAATGAACAGCAGATTCGTGGTCGAAAGAGGCACCCAATGGAATATAGCTAGGCAGCCAGAGATCGGTAGTGAAAGTAATGATGTCCAAAAAAGCGTGCTGACAACAGTTTGCTCCGTTGGTAATTTTTTCGCGGTAAGGTTGAACAAGGCAATTGTAAATGTAGTAACAAGGGCGAAGACTACCGCCAATTCAAATTCTGATGGTCTTAAAACCACAATCACTCCTGAAAACCCTATAAGAGATAATACACTGCTCTTAATCGTTAGTTTCTCTTGGAGAAGTAAAATCGATAATGGAAGCATCATTAGTGGCGCAGCATGAAAAATCGCATTAGCCGTAGCTAAAGTTAAGTGAGTGATTGCAATTACCATGCAACCACTGCCTATTATAATTAGATGTGCCCTAAATAGATTGAGTTTAGCGCTATACAGTTTTCGCTTTTGCTTGGACTGCTTTAACCATAAAGGATAAATA
>NZ_NDIM01000183.1:0-7368 GCF_002241375.1 Vibrio sp. V19_P1S1T109
AAAACTAACATAAAGCTGACATTGTTTTGCATAGAAATAAAATGAATTAATCCTCCAATCATTCTATATGTTTTAAATAAACGCATAGCATCAGGTTAAATCGACACTGTTAACTTATTTCTTTGGGATTCACTAGGCTATATTAATGATATTAATAAGCTAGTTACATTAATTAGTCGTATCATCATCGCCGTTCAACCAGAAACTGGCATTTCTAGGTCAAATCAGTACAATTCTGCGTTCTCCACCACCATCCACTGCGAGCCAGAGAAAATGCCGACACCAGCGCCCTGTTTTACTGCCTTTAAAAAACCTATTGAAGGCTACTCTCTGCCTGAGCGCTTTACTTTCCCATTTTGTTACGAGCCGCATCCGCTTTGCGAATTAGCGGCAAGCCAGCTGCAACAACACCTGCTGAACCAGCAGAATTGGCAACATAATTTTGGGCTCGATAATCACGGCGTGCTAAACCAGCATCCGGAAGCTATCGGGAAAATGTTTGGCGTTTTAGTGGTGCGTAAACAAAGTGGAGAGCTAGGGTACCTGTCTGCATTCTCGGGGAAGTTAGCTGAGCAAAACCTGCTGCCGCATTTTGTGCCGCCTATATTTGACATGCTCACTAACGATGGTTTTTTCTTGGAAGGCAGCGTGCCAATCAATCAAATTAATCAGCAAGTTGAACAATTGGAGTGCGATCCACAGCGTGCGCTACTTCAGCGGCAATGGGCCACGGCTCAACAGCAGGCGCAAGATGAATTAGAAGCGCATCGCCAGCTGATGATTCAAGGTCGTGAACAGCGTAAACAGCAACGCATCCTTGCCGAGCAATCAAATGATGCCCAACAATTGCGTGAGACCTTGGATTGTCTCGCCAAACAAAGTGTGGCTGAAAAAGCGTCCCTCAAACAATTAAAGCGCAAGTGGGACGTCAACCTCAACGAACTACAAGCGCAAATAGACGCATTTCAAGAACAAATTGATGCGTTAAAAGAGCAGCGTAAAAATCTCTCTAATGCGTTGCAGCAACGACTTTTTTCTCACTATCGATTTCTCAATCAATACGGCACTGAAAAATCTCTGGGGGAGATTTTCCGTCTTACGGCTAACCCTGTTCCACCAGCAGGATCTGGAGAATGCGCCGCACCAAAATTGCTGCACTACGCGTTTCAACATCAGATGACACCGATTTCACTCGCCGAATTCTGGTGGGGAGCGTCACCAAAATCTGAAATTCGTCAACACAAGAAATTCTATCCTGCTTGTCAAAACAAGTGCCAACCGATTTTGGCTCACATGCTTGATGGGCTGAAGCTCGATGATAACCCGCTATTGCATAACCCAGCGCAAGGCAAAGAGATCGACATCATCTATCAGGATGAAGCCATTATTGTCGTCAACAAACCTGCCGAGTTTCTATCCGTTCCCGGAGTCAACATTCAGGACTCGGTTTATACTCGTCTGCAACAAATGTTTAGCTCAGATGAAGGGCTTTTTGTGATCCACCGCCTCGATATGTCTACTTCAGGTTTATTGGTGTTTGCTCTCACCCGCCGAGCCAATAAAAGCCTGCAGAAGCAGTTTATTACTCGCGGCGTTGAAAAACGCTATCTTGCCTTACTCGCTGGTGAATTACAGCAATCGCATGGTGACATTCGCTTACCGCTGCGGGGCGATTTAGATGACAGGCCGCGTCAATTGGTCTGTTTTGAACATGGCAAACCCGCTGACACTCACTGGCAATTAATTGAATGCCAAAATGGATTCAGTAAAGTCTACCTCTACCCCAAAACAGGACGAACCCACCAATTGCGCGTGCATTGCGCTCATGTGGAAGGACTCAACCTGCCCATCGTTGGAGACGATCTTTATGGCACGAAAGGAGCGCGTTTACATCTACATGCTGAGTCGCTGAGCTTTGATCACCCTTATACCAAGCAAAGGATGACATTCACGGTGGATGCCGAGTTTTGATCGACATTCCGCTTTAGTGACATTGAGGTGACAAATCCTGACTTAGCACAGCTATAATTTCGTGAATGCGAACCTTTTTCTAAGTGCTTAACGTTGAGAACACGGCTGCTGTACCTTTTGATCACACTCACCGCAGTGCTAGGGCAATCAAACCTAGCACACGGGCAAGAGCAAACGCTGCAAGATCGTTGGCAGCATTTTCTACGCCAAGCCGAATCGCTATCGGCTGCGCGAGCCTTGCCATTGCAAAGCATCAACTCATACCCTGTCGATCTTCTGCTCAGCGCCAGCGCCTATCCTGATTTTTCCCGTTATTCATGGCAAACCATAACTGAGCTCAAAGCGATAGCCTCACAGTGCGCACTGTCACCCGGTTTATCAAAAACCTTGGCATCACGCCCTGAATTGCAAAAAGCAGCGTCGTTTGAACTCGCTTTATGCCAAGGCGATGAATTGCCCATCCGTTGGTTTAAGACTGCTCCGTTTCTGCATCCTGCAGGCGGGAGCTACGCAGAGCGATACTTAGCTTTTTCTACTCATAACATAACGGCCGAGCAAAGCGCCGAGCTACAGCCCTACACGACTCTCTCTGACCCTCAGCATCCGCTGTACACCTTTTTTACCGATTTAGAAACGGCAGGGCGAGATGCCTTGGTCAGCGGTTATCGCGCTTATATTGACCGTCAACAACGGCTATGGATCAGTGGCGATTTCGGTATTCGCGTACTGAGCGCATTGCAATGGAAAAAAGTCGCGCTCGATCAGCAATTGGTATTGTCGGCCATCACAGCGGCTACTCAAAGTTGCCAATTACGCTACAGTAATCTGTGTGTCTCTAGCCAAGAAAAACCCAATATCTCACTGTGGTTATCGGTCATATTACTGCTGTTGCTCGCGGCAACGCTGAGTAGGACGCTCTGGTTACGCCGCCAACAAGCCAAAGAAAAACGCTTTATTTTACAGTTGCTAACACATGAACTACGCACCCCTATCACCAGTCTTGGCTTGACCGTTGAGCAGTTTCGCCAGCAATTTGATACTCTGCCAGAGCTGGCCCAAGATACATTCGGCCGCTTACTGGCCGATCACCAACGTTTAGCTCAGCTTGCTCAGACCAGTAAAGGATTTTTGAGTAGCGACCCAAATGAGCCGTTTCAATGTCAAACCGCTTATCTCTCAGATTGGTTAGATCACTGCGTAGCGAAACACGAACTCAGCTATGAACTGACACAAGATATCGAGCTCACACTACCGTATTACTGGCTTGGGATCTGTTTGGATAACTTGATCCGTAATGCCAAGCAACATGGTCAAGGGACAATCTCAATAACGGCCAGCGTGACTGACACTCAACTGCGGCTTTGCGTTAGCGATGAAGGCGAGTTTCCCTCTCGTCTAAAACGGCTATTTTCCCGTTCTCGCACAACTTCCAATATGGGGATTGGGCTCCGTCTTGTGAGCCATTTGATGCTTAAAATGGGCGGCAAACTGACTTGTAAAGCCCACCCCACTCGCTGCCAATTGGAATTACCATTATGAACACACTGTTATTGGTCGAAGATGATCCTCTACTCGGGCAAGGTTTGCATGATTACTTGCTACAGCAAGGTTTTGATTGTTTGTGGGTACAGCAGCTCTCACAAGTCAAAAAAGCATGGTTTCGTGCCGATTTGGTGATTTTAGATAGGCAACTGGCTCAAGGAGACAGCTTGGATCATCTGCCTCAATGGCTAATGGCCAAAGCCGTGCCAGTGATCATCCTGACGGCCAAAATCGAGGTTGAGCAAAAAATAGCAGGTCTGATGGCGGGGGCGAAAGACTACGTCACTAAACCATTTTCGCAACAAGAATTACTGGCGCGAATTCAAGCGCAACTGCGACCATTAGGAGAAAGCTTGCTTTCCTACGCTGACATTGCCATTGATCTCTCAAAGCGCAGCGTTACCTTAGGTGAGCAGTTGATGACGCTAAAACCGAAACAGTTTCAGCTATTACTGCTGCTGGTTCAAAATCAAGGACGTGTTTTTCACCGTGATGAACTACTCAATAAAGTGTGGGGCTACCAAGCCTTTCCCTCAACTCGAACCGTCGATAATCATGTTTTACAGCTGAGGCAGCAGTTACCCTCACTCAATATCGAAACCGTTCGTGGCGTTGGGTACCGTTTAGTCGAGGTGTCCAATGCGTAACCTTTGGCTGTTTGCACTGTTCGTCGTTAGTCCAAGCCACGCCGTGAGTGATGATTGGTTTATGGCAACACCACTGCAATCAACCTATCGCGCTTTAGCGAACCATCAGCCACAGCTTGCCTGGCAAGAGTTGATCCTCGTACTCAATAACCAAACCATTGCCACGCCACACTGGGCAAGCGTCAAGCATGCCATTATTGAACAAACCCAATGTGGCCAACAGCTCTTAAGCGATGTGGTACCAAATGCGGCGCTGATCAAAGTCTCGATACAAAAAAAAACCAACGTGATGCAGCAAGGTTACCAGTTCAAATTATCAATGGAAGGAGCAGAGCTGCCTAGTCAGGTTGAACTTCTTGGCCCTGACAATGGCTTGCTCATCTCACAGAGCCAAGTAACGTCATCAACCCCTTATATAGAATTAGAAAGCCGAGAACTGCTCTTTGCTCCGCAAGATGGCGTTTATCGACTGACACTCGACAAACAACACTATTGGTTAGTTCTTACCATGCCTTTTGGCTCCACATGGTTACAATCCGCCTCTCCCAACGGTGGTTACCCACTAGCACTTGAGTCCCCCATAGCATTGACAAACTGCCCCCCAACAAGCCTTGCTTGGCAATGGTTTGACGACCAATTTCAGTTAATCAAGCAGCAAGATATGGTAGCAATAAGTAATACTCAACAATTATTGGACAAACCAAGCTCATCCCCCAGCTCGGCTAAATGGCTCAGTACTCTGATCAAAACTGTCGAATATCAAGGAGCAATCAAAGTGGAATATGTACAACGTTTGACTCTGCCAAATCAGGCTCAATGAAGACATCAGGGTGACAATTGAGTTGTCGATTTCTTATGTAATCAACACACCGAGACACACTGGAAATGACAAACCATGTATAAACCACTTTGTTCTTTATTGATCACTTGTACGCCACTTTTGGCGTTGGCTAGCCAATCACAACCGGCGTCAATTACACTGCATAATCAAAACCAAACCGTGCAAATAGAGCCACAAAATTTTGCTATTGATTGGCAGCAAAATGCCCAGCTAACCATTAACCAAGGCCAGCTAACCGTTAACGGCCAGCCACAGCAAGTCAGCCAACTGCAACAAGATAATCAACATCACGCCTCTTGGCTGCTTGTTCCTAGTCAGTTAAAGGTTGAGGCCAATTTACAACAAACATTGAAGCTGTCGATTACCGCAAGCGCTGAGAGTAAGATCTCTCGTGCTAAACCGTTAACCGTGCAGTGGTTTGAACTGCCTGAGCAGCAAAGCAAAACGCTTATTCTTCCTTTTAGTGAAGGAATGCGGATTCCAACCGATAACCCACAGTGGGTGAACTACCTCATAGCGGAACGCTCTGCCAGCAATACCACCCAAGATCTCAAAATGCCATTTTGGAGTGTAGAAGCTGGCAATGAGCAGTATGTGAGCTACCAACTCAATACCGCCACCAACAACAAACTCAATTTTAGCGCCAAGCAAAACAAGCTAGACATGCAAGCCACGCACGCTTTCACTGTACTCAATAAAGATGAGCCTTTTGAGGTGGAAATCTCCCTTGGCAACTCACCACTAGATGGTGCCAAACGCTACCGTCAGTGGCGAAAAGAGAATGGGTTATCACAAACGCTCGAACAAAAAGCGCAGCAAAACCCAGCCATAAAACAGCTTATCGGCGCAAGCCATGTCTACTTGTTTGGCCAAGACTTAGTGTCCAAACAAGATGTGACGGATTTCTGGGCACTTAAAGAATGGTATTTTAAGCAGCCCCAGTGGGTAGCATCAAACGAAGCGCTCAAAGAGCTTAAGCCACTCGTTAAAGGAAAAGATTTTTTCAACAACTACAACAAACGGTTGTTGATTGACGAAGTGAACCGCTCGCTCAATGCTTGGATAAAAGAGCAACCTTCAACCCAAGAAGCAGGGATAGCTAGCCAATACCAAGCCGCTCAGGCACGAAAAGCATGGCTCGCAGAGCAGAAACTACCGTTTCTACGTGATGCCAGCACTTGGGGACAGGGGCTATCGACATCCATGATTGACGCACTCAGCTCAGCTGGTTTGCAGCACCTCTGGCTAGGTTTGGATAATTGGATGCCCGCCTTTTACCAGCCACAAGTGGTTGATCAAGCGAAACAGGCTGGCTACTTAGTTGGGGTGTACGACTCCTACAATACCGCCATTGCAAAAGGCATCAACGATGGTTGGCTTACCGCGCAGCTACCGGATGCAATGCGCAAGCAATGTGCGATAGAAAACGCCGACGGCAAAAAACAAAAAGGGTTTCGTGGCAACGGCTTTTATCTCAACCCTGCCTGCCAATTGGGCTTTGTGCAGCAACGCATTGAGGCAATTTTAAAATATGGCCGCTTTAACAGCCTGTTTCTTGATGTGGATGGGACCGGAATGGCCCGTGAAGATTACTCATACCAAGAGGGCCAAGGAATGAAAGAAAGCGCGATGCTGGAGGCATTTAATCAACGCATGCGCTGGATAGCCAATGAACAGAATGTGGTTCTCGGCTCTGAAGATGGTAACAGCCTGACGACACAAGGGCTCTCTTTTGCTCATGGTTTAGAAACGGTAGGATTTGGCTGGACAGATCCTGATATGAAAACTAACCGCCAATCGCCTTACTTTCTTGGAGCATGGTTTCCAACAACGAGCCCAGATTTTTTCTTTAAACCCACACAAGTCAAAGAGCCGTACAAAACACTGTTATTTGCACCGCAATACCGTATTCCTCTCTATCAGACCGTGTTCCATGATGAGGTGATCAACAGCCACCACTGGCACAACGACAGCGTGAAGTTTTCCAACGTGCAAGCAGAGCGAGATTTAATCGCCATGCTGTATAACACCCCGGCGATGATTCACCTTAGCCGTGATGAAGCGACGCCTAACAGTGCTCGAGTCAACGCATTACGCCTTTATCAGCAAGGGTTTGCACCAATCCATGAAGTCGTGTGGAACCAACCTTTAGTCGATTTTAAATGGCTTGATGAACAAGGGATGGTACAACAAACAACCTTTGGTGATGGCAGTAAAATTACCGCCAATTTCTCTACGCAGCCATATAAAAAAGAGGATAAGGAAATAGTTCCAGCCTTGAGTATTCAAGCTGAACTCAGCAATGGGCAAAACCTCATTTGGGCATCGGATACGCTAAAGACAGAAAAATAGTCTCATCTCTCACTC
>NZ_NDIM01000226.1:0-7312 GCF_002241375.1 Vibrio sp. V19_P1S1T109
CTCGAAAAGCGTTTTTATTTTTTTGCTAAAAAAAATAAGTCTTGTAAATACTGAAATGGATGTTCTTCAATGCCTTATCAGAAGAGCAGCTTGCTTAAATGTAAGTGAAACATTCAGAAATGAGAGATATAGGTATGAATCGTATTACTTTGTGCGCCGCAAGTATTGCAATGGCTCTTTCGGGCACGGCAATGGCAGCACCAGCAACCCCTAGCGTCGATGTCTATGGGTCGAATAATCTACAGTTTTCTAAAGTTGAATTAGCCATGGAAAGCACGGCTGGTTATAACCAAATGGTCAAATATTATGATCAAGCGCCGATTGCCGTTAAGTTTAACCAATGGAGTGGTACAACGGGCAACACGTATAAAATCTATTTTGATGGCGCACAGGTCGCGACAGGCCCAATCACTGGCAGCCAAACCACCGCAAACTTCAGTTATGCACAAGGTGGTGTTTACCAAATGGCAATCGAAGCTTGCGACGCGACAGGTTGCAGCAAAAGTGCACCCGTTGAGATAACAATTGCCGATACCGATGGCTCACATCTCAAACCTTTGGTGATGAATATTGATCCCAATAACAAGACTTACACGACCGATAAAGATACGGTGGTTGGAACCTACTTTGTTGAGTGGGGCATCTATGACCGGAAATATACGGTAGATAACATCCCGGCTGATAATCTGACGCATATTCTATACGGCTTCATTCCAATTTGTGGCCCTAACGAATCATTGAAATCCGTTGGTGGAAACAGCTACAACGCGTTGATGACCGCATGTAATGGGGTGAATGATTACGAAGTGGTGATCCATGACCCTTGGGCGGCCTATCAAAAGAGTTTCCCGCAAGCGGGTCACCAATACAGCTCTCCGATCAAGGGCAACTATGCCATGTTGATGGCGCTCAAACAGCGTAATCCAGACCTCAAGATCCTTCCTTCTATTGGTGGTTGGACACTCTCTGACCCATTTTTTGATTTTACCAACAAGGCCAATCGCGATACTTTTGTTGCTTCAGTGAAGAAATTCCTAACCACTTGGAAATTCTACGACGGTGTTGATATCGACTGGGAATATCCTGGAGGAGGTGGTCAAGCAGCGGATCGCGGTGACCCAGTCAATGATGGCCCTGCGTACATTGCGTTAATGCGTGAACTGCGTGCCATGCTTGATGAATTGCAATCGGAAACTGGTCGTACTTATGAGCTCACGTCAGCAATTGGTGTTGGTCATGACAAGATTGAAGATGTTAATTATGGCGAAGCCATTCAATATATGGATTACATCTTTGCCATGACTTATGACTTTTATGGCGGTTGGAATAACGTATTAGGCCACCAAACCGCGCTTTACTGCGGATCATTCATGCGCCCTGGTCAGTGTGATGGGAAAGGAGTAGATGAAAATGGCGAACCTTATAAAGGTCCAGCTTATACGGCGGATAACGGTATCCAGTTACTGCTAGCACAGGGTGTCCCTGCTAATAAGTTAGTCTTAGGTGCGGCTATGTATGGCCGTGGCTGGGAAGGGGTGATGCCGGCTTCATTAAGTGATCCAACCGACCCGATGACAGGGGTAGGTAACGGAAAATTGAAAGGCACTTCCGCGCAAGGCGTGTGGGAAGCGGGTGTGATTGACTATAAAGGCATCAAATCATTCATGTTAGGGGTTAATAATACCGGTATTAATGGCTTTGAATATGGATACGATGCACAAGCTGAAGCACCTTGGGTTTGGAATCGTACAACGGGCCAACTGGTTACTTTTGACGATAACCGTTCAATCAAAGCTAAAGGCGCCTATGCTCGAAACCTTGGTTTGGCCGGGTTGTTCTCTTGGGAGATTGACGCTGATAATGGTGACATCCTAAATGCGATGCATGAAAGCTTAGCAGGAGGAGGTACTACACCCCCCGCGAACCGCGTGCCCACTGCAAATGCAGGTGTTGATCAATCGGTGGTTGGTCCGGTGAGTGTTGTTCTTGATGGCGGTGCATCAAAAGACAGTGATGGCACTATTGTCAGTTACGTGTGGCAGCAAACGGCGGGCACAGCAGTGAGCTTAGTAAACGCTAATTCTGCACGAGCCAGTTTTGACGCGGCCGAAGTGGTACAAGTACAAACGCTGACGTTCAAGTTGACGGTCACAGATAACAAAGGCGCAACGGCTTCTGATGTTGTGACTGTAACGGTCAAACCTAAAGCAACTGAGCCTGTGAACACGCCACCAGTGGCGGTGATTACTGCGCCAAGCAATGCCAGTGCTGGTGAGGTTGTGGTGGTGGACGCTTCCGCTTCAAGTGACGTCGATCAAGACACCTTAACTTTCGCATGGGATGTACCTGCAGGCCTAAATGCAACCATTCAAGGTGCGAGTGTTTCGTTTGTTGCTCCTGAGTATACACAAGACACCACGCTAAGCTTCACTGTAACTGTCAGTGATGGTAAAGCGGCGGCCTCTGCAAGTGCATCGGTTATCGTGGCGAAGAAAGATTCTGGTGGTGGTGACACTTGCAGCAACTTGTGGGATAAATCAGCGGTTTATACTGGCGGTCAACAAGTTTCTTGGGCTGGTAAAGTATGGGAAGCCAAGTGGTGGACAACTGGCGAAAACCCATCGACTACTGGTGTGTGGGGAGTATGGAAAGAGATTGGCCCTGCGAGTTGCCCAACAAGCTGATTGCTTTAATAAACCAGCTACCTCAATGAGCTAACGGTTTTTAATAAACTTTTTATTGCAAACAATGACTTCAAGCCTCGTTCTAACACGAGGCTTTTTTGTGCGTTTTTCTATGTTTTTTCATTCATCACTTGCAATTCAATATTTTTGCTTTAGTGTTATATATGTGTATAACACTATATCGGTATAAAATTGTGACAGATTGGCAAGATAACCAACCCATATTCCGTCAGCTAGCCGACAAAATTACCGAGCAGATCCTACAAGGTATTTGGCTAGAAGATAGTGCGTTGCCTTCGGTAAGAACCGTTTCGGCAGATATGAAAATCAATCACTTAACTGTCATGAAAGGCTATCAACTGCTTGTTGACGAAGGCATTGTTGAAAAAAGACGAGGTCAAGGTATGTATGTCGCGAAAGGAGCGCTAGCGCAATTACAGGCGAAACAAAAGCAGCACTTTTTAGAGCAACAGATCCCAGAAATTGCACAAACACTCAAGCTATTGGCGATGCCGCTTGAGGATTTTATCAACCAACTACAACAGCATATTGAAGGTGACCAATGAATCCATTAGTCGAAGTCAACGGTGTATCTAAACAGTACGCAAAGCATGCCGAGTCGGAAGCTCTGCAGAATGTGAGCTTTAAGCTCTACGCAGGACAGGTGCTCGGTTTGCTCGGACATAATGGTGCGGGCAAGTCGACCTTAATTAAGTCGTTGCTCGGTGCTCACCATTATCAAGGTGACATTTTGATCCAAGGCTTAAATCCGATTACGGAACATGCGCAAGTGATGGCGCATCTTTCCTACATTTCAGACGTCAATGTGTTGCCAGATTGGATGACGGTTAAACAAATTTTGCGTTATACGTCAGGCGTGCATCCCAGTTTCTCGTTAGACAAGGCGACGCAAGTCCTTGCACAAACCAACATTCGTTTATCAAGTAAAATTCGTACCTTATCAAAAGGGATGAAAGTACAACTGCATTTAGCCATTGTGATTGCCACCGATACTAAAGTGCTGATTTTGGATGAGCCAACTCTTGGTTTGGACCTAATCTACCGTGATACCTTCTATCGTCACTTACTCGAATGGTTTCATGATGGTGAGCGTGCCTTGATTATTGCTAGTCATGAAGTCTCGGAAATTGAACATTTGCTAACGGATGTGCTGATCTTGAAGCAAGGTAAGGTCGTGCTGCAAGACTCAATGGAGGCGATTACACAAGGGTATTTTGTTCTAGAGGCCAGTAACGCACATCAAGACGTTATCCAAACCTATCGCCCTTTGGCATCTCAGCCAAGCTTGGGAACAACAAAGTGGTTGTTGACTTCAGAACACCGTCAAGCCGTTGAAGGGCTTGGTTCTATTTACAGTGTAAAACTTGCTGAACTATTTCTTGCCTTGCAGAAGGAGAACGCATAATGCACCCCAGTATTTATATGCTTGAAAAAGAGCTGATTGAAAACAAAAATGTTACGCGTATTCCTTTGTTTCTATTGGTATGCGGAACCCTATTGTTCATCAGTTTGTTAATGAACAATACACTGCAACACAACCTGTTTTTTGAGATGGAATTTGGTGGCGACATCAGTGATGTCCATATCGAATTTGTGGATGATTTCAACACCTTTATCATCATGCTTGTTGGTTTTATTTCGCTAATGCTCAGTTCACTCTATTTCCCCAGAACATTCCGCAAGGAGCGTAAAGAGGGAAGCTCTATGTTCTGGCGCAGCATGCCAGTGACGAACAATATGACCCACATAGTGAAACTGGGGTTTGGCTTATTTGTAATCCCTGTGGTCTGTTCCGTGTTAGTCATTTGTGCGGACGTTCTGCTGTGGGGGCTTAACTTAGCGACAGAAAACCGTTTAGCCCTACTATTTGAACAACGTTCTCTAGGATATGCCGTTCAACACTGGTTGAATTACCTCAGTATCATGTGGGTGATTGCTGTGACGATGCTGCCATTAGCCTGCTTTACTTTAGTTATTTCACAGATATTTAATTCGCCGATCCTTGTGATGTTCGTGGGCGGTTTCGCGCTTAAATGGATCTCGATTGTTATGCTGAATTCTGACATTGTAGGGGAGTTTTACCACGCGATTTTTAACTTGCCGTTGCAGTTAATGACTTCTTCAAACATGTTCACGGCTTTTGAAGGTGCTGGTTGGGGTAATTTATTTGTGTATATCATGATTGGTATCGCCAGTTACTGGATTAGCCACAAGCTCTATAGTACTGATGAACTTTCATTGAAGTCACTGTTGACCCGATAAGTTTCTGGTTAATTGTGGTCAAAAAGAGAGCGTTTGTTCTCTTTTTTTTCGCCTATTTCCTGCGGTTACTATGGTGAGGCTAGAAAAGGTTAGACCAGAAAAATTCACTCAAAATTAGAAGTTAGTTCCAAAGTGATGAGTAATCAACTCTCTGACTAACATGATATAAATGTGTTAAATGCACTATGCTATTTTGTAGTCCTTTGTGAGCAATGACAAAGACGTGGACCGCTTCAAGTTTTATTTCGAGGCTTGAAATTATAATGTCCAATTGATCGAGAATTCTATCGGTTTGAGTTAAATTACTATTACAAATAGGTCTACCTATGTTTAAAAAAATGTCGTTAAAAAACAAACTGGCGATTTCAGCCAGCGCTGCCATTATTCTTGGGGGATTACTCGTTGAAGCATTGTCGTATCGAGCTGCACTGGAGCGATTAGATATTGATGTTGAACAACGATTACAAAGTACCACCGCTTCTTATAACCAGTATGTGACGGACTGGTTACTGTCGAAAGAGCGTGCTTTAACCTCGCTGTCGCAAGATGCCGAGAAACAAGCCATCGTGACACATTTAAAACAAGTTCGAGATTCTGCAGCGTTTGACAACGTATTTCTTGCTTACCCCGACGGTTCGCAAAACAACGCTAATGGTGTCATCTTGCCGCCGGGGAACGATGATCCGCGCAAATGGGGCTGGTATACAAACGCTAAAGCAAACCCATCAAAAGTGTTTATGGATAACCCAACCGTTGCTGCGGCAACGGGCGCTAATGTGGTTTCATTAGGTAAGGCACTGAATTTAAATGGCCAACAAGTCGTTTTAGGCGCCGACGTAGAAATTACTGACATCCTCAACAGCATGAAGCAAGTTATTTTGCCGGGTGAGGGATATATGTTTATTGCTAACGATAAAGGCAATATTTTTACCCATAGTGATACTAAACTGCTCAATAAAAGTGTTTCTGATCTGGGTTTAAATTTCGCTGATATCCGCCAAGCGATTGCGAAAAGCAGCGATTTATTGGTGGATATTCGAGGTGAGGAGTATGTTCTCTACGCCCGAAGCATCAACGGAACGAATCTCAGTACTGTTGTGGTCATCAATCACGATTCGCTCATCGCACCTTTATCTGAAGCTACTTTCAGCCAGCTCATTGTTACTGCCGTTGTGGTTATACTCTGTACTCTGCTGTTCAACTTATTGTGTAATATTTTGTTCCGTCCTTTGAATAATGTTTCTCAAGCGTTGGCACAAATTGCAAACGGTAGTGGCGATTTAACGCAACGCATTAAGGTTGAAAATAGTGATGAAGTTGGCGAACTAGCCAATAATTTCAATACCTTTGTGGAGAGCTTACAACAACTTATTGGCCATATTCGTCACCAGTCTCATCAACTGGAAGCGCAATCAGAACATGGCGCGCATCGCGCTAATCAATCGGCATCAGAGCTTAGTCACCAGCAGCAAGAAATTGTGATGGTCGCTACTGCGGTTACTGAAATGGCGTCGGCAACGCAAGAGATAGCCTCTCACGCAGAGCAAACGGCAAGAGCAGCGCAAGACTCGGCAACCAGCACCAACAATGGACATGCCTTGGTGATTCATACCAAAGGCTCGATCAATAACTTGGCAAAATCAGTGAGTGAGGCCAGTGGCGTGATTGCCGCACTAAACCAACACGCGCAAGAGATTTCGACCGTACTGGCAACCATTCAAGGCATTGCAGAACAAACCAACTTACTTGCGCTGAATGCGGCTATTGAAGCTGCGCGAGCCGGTGAGCAAGGCCGAGGTTTCGCCGTGGTAGCAGACGAAGTTCGTGTGCTTTCTCAGCGCACCCATACTTCTACCGAAGAGATAAAATCAACCATTGATACCCTGCAAGAAACCACTAAACGTGCGGTATCGTTGATGCAAAGCAGCTCAACGCTCGCTGAGAACTCAGTGGAAGATGCCGATAAAGCATCCGGTGCGCTTGAAGAAATTAAAGCAGCGGTTGCCTTGATCAGTGATATGGCGACGCAAATTGCGACGGCAGCCGAAGAGCAAACGCATGTGACTAGTGAAATTACACAAAATGTTACTTCTATCAAGGATGTGACGGAGCAACTGGTCATTGGTGCAGAAGATAGCTTGAGCCAATCCAATGAACTCAAGCAGCAAGCGGAAGAGCTGAGTGCAAAAGTGGCGACATTTAAATTAGCGTAACGGTTGTTTCTTTCTTATTCAAAAGGCTCTGCGGAGCCTTTTTTTGATCAGATTGTTATGTTTTCTCACTTGGTGAGAAAGCAAGTCTGTTATTAATCTTAAATTCTCGATATATAAGAATCATAGTTGAGG
>NZ_NDIM01000160.1:0-7187 GCF_002241375.1 Vibrio sp. V19_P1S1T109
ATATAACTATACGTACAAAAAGCGCCAAGTTATCCAAACTTGGCGCTTGAGCTAGACGCTCACTAACAAAAATGAGTTATGGAGCAAATATCAGTAGCCTGACTCGCTAAAATATCTCCATTTTCATCTTTAATACTGACAAGAATCATCTCCGGTGGAACTGCAAATGTTTTTTTCACTTCAACTGAAAGAACACTATCTATATCGTGCGTACCGTAACCATACTCATCTTTATCTACTAATAAACCATGTCTACCATAGTAGCTGATAACCATAGTTTCATAGAGATGCTTAATCGCATAAGCTCTTACGTTTAAATCACCTCCAAGACCCGATACTTGAGCAGGAAGAACAACTGGGTACTCATCCGGACTCGCTGTATTGCTCACCTCATTGCTCTGCGTCATTGAGGTATCGGCCGCGTTTGCGTGACCTACTGCGCCAAATAGCCCAAGCGCTGCGCACGCCATTAACGCTGATAATTGCATTGGTTTCATGTTTTTCCCTTTTTACTTCTTAAGAGTTTAAATTGATTAAATTAATGATTGAGGGCAACAAGCGGAGAGTGAATATCATTTTCTCAGGCCGCTCACCCCAAGCCGTGAGGCAACATAATACTGTCATTGGTTAAAGCGGGATTCTATACATGGAATAATTCAGAATTATTCTAGAATCAATAGGTTGGGTAGCAAATTATTAGCAACAAACTCCATGTCAACTGAACATAACCTTTACAGAAATAAAAATCGAGAAAGGTAGGAGGTAACATTTAACGGCATCATATGTACGCATAAAGGTTGTTATGAGAGAATCGGCCAATGGGGAGCGTTTTATGACCATATTCAGGCGTATGCGGGAGGTAAACCGTTTGTATCTAAATAGCAGGCAGTCAGAAGTTGCTCAAGCGCATGGGCTTACTGTGGTCGTCGTTTAGCACGCCATCTCAGAAATTTTTTATTTTTTGCTTAGTTCTTAATGCTATAGAGACAAGAGAGAGGAATTGAAGAAGATTGCCAAGGATGTTCATTAGCGATATAGGAACCGGGGCATAGGGGACGCGCAAGGGAGTGTTTAGGAAGAGGGGGGAGGATTGGTTGGATGGTAAGTGAGGTTTTGACCGCCCGGTCGATGATAGCAGGGGAGGTGTCACGGTGTTGTAGTTTTTTATCATGGGTTTCGGTTTAATGTAGTTGATCGGCTCCCGCGATAGGAGAGCCGAGCCGACGCAACAAACAGGTCAGCACGGCCCGTTATACACATAGTTTTTAACTATTCATATGTTATTTTTACCGGCACCGCCCATTCATAGGCCCCCGCGACAGAGGGGGACTTGACCATGTTTGCCTGTATTAAAATTTCGTATGGCGCAATCCCTTCAATCACGTGGGTTCTGCCGTAATTAAACTCAAGTATTGAGCCTTCGGTAGTCTCCAGAGGACTTTGGTTATTAACGCTGATTTCTAAGGAAGCGTTGCTGTCACAAGTCACGCGGATAACGCCTTCCCCTTCGGTCGCCTCCCCAGCCGCTACGGAGCGTAGGGACACATGTCTGGACACATAACTTTCGCAGGCCACGGGGGGTTTGGGAGCGGACCATGGGAAACCGCCGAACATCATACCGTCGGAGTAGGGCCCATTAGGTCTATCCCTGTATGTTATTTCGACACCGCTGATTTCACCGGAGTAGGAACCGTCATATGTAAATGTCACCCAATCGCACTTGTTTATGTGTTCAACAGCTATGTTCATATATGCAATGCGCTTCGGATCTGTCGGGGGCAGGTTTGACACTAAGTCGTTCCCGTAGGGGTTTTCTGGAGTTGTACACTCAGCGAGTAGAAACCCATACGGGTCTGACCACATTACTTTAAGCTGGGTTTGAGAGTATACATAACCAAGTGGAGTGAGTATGTGGGTGTTGAGCTCGTTTAGGTTAGTGGATGTCATAGTCACTTTTGACCAGGGCATGTTGGTATGGTCGATAGCTAGTTCTATGCCAAAGCCTTTGTTTATGTTGAAGAGGGCTAGGGAAAGTATGCAGGTTTTCAGACAACTATTTCTTGTCAGTAGTTTTCTCATTTAAAACATCTTCTCCACCGTACCCGATAATCCTGCACTCACGCTAGGCACTCCTGATGGGAATAGCCTTGGAGGCGAGCCTGCTCATAAAGCCACAGAGATCGAGTACGGTAATGATGCAGGGCGCGCGGCGCAATGCCCAATCTTCCCTGCTCGTTATACCAACCACCCAGCCAATCGAACCCTTTGCTTAGCTTACCTATCTGGGTTTTGTCTGGGTGAAGTGAAAAGCCGCCTTAGGCCAAATGGCCATGTAAGGTGGCAATGGCCCGTCGAAGCCGCCATCGGCTACGGGCTAGAATAATCAAATAAACCATCGCGGACGTCATCGAGCATGTTGCCCGCGGTAGTCGTTAGTCATAATCCAGCGTGAAATTGGCGGTGGCATTGAAGTGCCCCGGCGTCACCCCGGTTTGTGCTGAAGGCAATAGCTGCACATAGGCGGCAAAATCAAGCACATTACCGCCCTCAGCTAAAGTGAAAGCACGGCTCGGCTGGTTAATCGGTAACGCTTGGCCGCCTTGCTCTAGCCCTATCGCAATGCCTTTTGCCTGACTGTCAGCAGAGAGTGCCAATAGCGCTCTCTCTTCACTGGCTACCCCGGAAAACGTGACGCTGACACTGTCTGCGATGGAGGGATCGCACTCATCCAGGTGCAACTGAAACGACCTACTTGGGGTTCTGCCATCGCGCAACAGTTCTTTATTGTTAATATTGCCAAAATCGACAGGAATAATTTCATCCCCCGGACGCAGTGAGCATGGCTGACCCACCACCTCGGCGGTGATGGTCATCATCAGTTCTTGGCTACCCGCCACGGCGTAAAAAGGTAGCCAGAGTGGCAACAATGGCAGAGCGGTGACCCAGCTTTTGCGCCATTTTTTGCCCCGATTGGCAGCCTGCGCCGCCTCATGTGAACTGCACATCATGTTTGCTTCCTCACTTGGCCTCTTTTTCTGCCACGAAATAACAAGTGTTTGCACACTGATAGCTGATGGTTCTGCGTCCGCCAAAGTCATCGACATAAGTAAAGGTTGGGTTGGCGCCGAGTTTGGCAGTCTCCACGTTGAGCTCAGCGCTACTGTTTGGCGCAATCATGACTGCTTCAAATCCTTCAATGCCTTCACTTTTTACACTCGTTGCTGCGGCCACAATCGTCACATAATAAGGGGTGGGATTGTTCAACTGATATTTTCCCGCCACTTGCTGCAGTGTTAATTTCTCCTGCCACGGAGCTTTGTTGCTGCCGGGCTCAATCAAGAGGCTTGCAGGGCGGTAAAAAAACTTAATGCGTGTTTGCAGAGCCAACTGCAGCGTGTTCGGTTTATCACTGCGTGGTGGCACTTCTCGCAGGCTAAAGTAGAACAAGCTCTCTTTATCTTGAGGTAGCTGCGCGACACTAGGGAGTGTCTGGATTTTTACTAAGCTCTCCATGCCAGGTTCCAAACGCTGAACTGGGGGTAACAAGGTAAAAGGCTGATTAACTTTATTACCCTCTTCATCTTCTAACCAAGCTTGTGCTAGGTAAGGCATGGTTTTGTTGTTGTTGCGAATGGTAAGGCTCATCGATTTAGCCTCTCCCGGGTAAATAACCCGTGTTCTATCCAAAGAGACCGCAGCCTGTGACTGGCCCGCCAGCAGGGCCAGTCACAGAGGAAAAGTATAGCGTAATGTATTGTTCATATTGTTTATCTCAATCTAATAATAAACTATCGGTCATTAGTACAGGTGAGTTTAGCCATTGTGTCCAATGCAGGTAACGGTGAAGGTAGCTGTATGTGACAATGTTGCTCTCTCCCCCAACGTGCTTCGACGATATCGCTACTATGTAGGCCAGCCAAGTAGGCCATGCCATCCTCGCCAACCATCCCCAAGACCTGACCTTTCTTATTGAATACTTCAGTGGCAAAAGGTACGGGTTTACCGTCCGATTTAACCAGTTCAAGCATCAACTTACTGCCCGAAAGCATATCGAAATGGCGGTAACCGATAGCCCCTTCTGTTAAGGTCCCCATGGATATCGGGGTGCCGATTGGCTCGGCATTTTCACCTAACTTATTGACATCAATACTGGTACGTTGACGATAGTAGCTAGCAACATCGGCTACCACTGCCTTGCCGTATTTATCGGTATACGTTGGCAGCCCACCGGCATGTACTGGAACATCCTTGGTACCATCCGTGTCGACCATAATACGGCTCCCCCCCATCACACCAACACGATGCACCGCAACGCCTTGCCCTGTCGCGGTAATGCCACCATTCAGTGATACACCTACTGCGGTTGATCCACCTGTTTGATGGCTAATATTGGCCATAACATTGGCTTTATCACCAGTATAAGTATAGAAACCGCTCGCACTTTCACCAGCCGGTGACGTTGAGGCAGTCACTGAATAGCTGTTGCGTTCATCAACTCGATTATAGAAGCTCATGCTATTGGTGGTTTTTCCGCCCATGGTTGAAGCGCTGTAACTAACGTGTTTATTATTTCCAAAAGGTACCGACAGCGTAAAATAAAGCCCATCATCAGTGCGATCATTCTGCTCAAGATGATAAGCGCTCACTGAGGTCCTCAGATTTCGCCAGTCCATCACATCGAAGGAGTGAGAGAGCGAAAGACTAATTCGATCACTATCAGTCTGCGACCAATAGGACTGATGTGTATAGTCTACGTAAGCACCCAGCTTTGCATCTCTAAACTGCTTACTCAATACCACGCTGTACATCTCTTTCGAGCCACCACGGTATGGCTCGCCAATCTTTTTAGCGACCATAAAATCATTCATGGTCATAAAATCCCGCTCAGAGAAACGATATCCCGCAAACGCGACTTGGCTGTCATACTGTTCAAACATTTTCGAATAGTTGACTCGATAAGAGCCGCCACTTTTCGTCCCTTCTGGAAGTTGAGCTCGCGACTCAGTGACATCGAATGAAATAGCACCAAACTTAAGCAGATCTCGGCCGACACCTACGGATAAGGCTGAATAATCATCAGCAAGTAAGCCGCCACCAAGTAGTGACCAACCATTATTAACCCCCCAAGAAAACTCAGCACTGGCAAAGGCAGGTCCGTCTAACTCATGTGTTCTGCTGCTAACTTTGCCACTGTTGAATTTGTAGCGTAATGAGCCGGGGCGAGATAGGTACGGAATAGTGGCGGTGTTAACTTGAAAAGTCTGCACTGAACCATCTTGCTCTTCTACCCGCACATCCAACATACCACTGATAGAGCTGCTCAGATCTTGAATTCTAAAAGGCCCAGATGCGACTTGTGTTTCATAAATAACCCGGCCTTGTTGGCTTATCACTACTTTGGCGTTTGTTTTAGCTATTCCTACCACTTCTGGCGCATAACCACGTAGATTCGGAGGCAGCATTTTATCATCGGTGATCAATGAAGCTCCGGTAAATTGGAAACCGTCAAAAATTGAATTACCGAGATCTTGTTCACCCAACGTCAATTTGGCATGCAGCTCGGGTAAAGCTCGATAGGCATAGACACGACGGACATCGAACTCGCTTTCAGAATCTTCTAGACCATTTTTATTTTCGTTGTGTTGGTAACGACCTTGCCAATCCGCTCGCAATCGCCACACGTCGGCATTAATTCCAGCCACGCCGTAACCAGTTAGGCTCGTTTTGTTGTTATTTTCTGAATGGTCATTACGGAGGTTGATACCGTAATCAAGTAGCGCACCATTCACTCCATTATCCCAACGAGAAGGTGGCTCCCAAGAGTCACTCATATAATTTCGATAAGCTTGAGGCACGGAGATTGTAAGAGTGTCTTTGTTTAATTCACCCTTGATCAGCATACCCTCAAGTACTTCAGGATTATAACAAACTGAACCTTCTTCGATCGACATAAGTGGACTTGCCAATAAACGATCAAGTTCGGCTGTTTTTAAGCCTAATTCATTAGCTAAGTCAGATGTTAAGCAAAGTTGTGATTCGTTCTCGCCCTGCTCATAAAAAAGCACTTTGCGTTCACCAATCAACATATTATTGACGACCATTTGCATGCTGTATTCGCCAGGCACTATGTATCCAGCTTGCTGAAAAACACCAGATTCAATGCTTTCTTTATCTTTAACATCGAGTAGATCAGTATTAAATTCAATATTTGCAGCAAGAGATGATTCCATCCCACCCAGAATGGCGGATGAAACAATCAGAGATAATGTTTTTTTGTTTATATGTTTCAATTACCAACCCCATGCAAACCTTAAAAAAGACGCGCATCCCTGCGCGTATTGTCCTAATAATGCTTAGACTTACTCGTAGCTGATCATAAAGTTTGCAGTGGCAGTAAACTCACCAGGAACTGCTTTTTCGCCTTCTTTAACTGTACCAACAAGCTTGGCACCAAAGTTTAGAATGTTGTCACCTTCAATTAATTCGATACCCTTAGTTTTTGTACCTAGTTCAATTGAAGCGCTGTCATTCATGTTGACTAGAGAAATAGCAGCGCCTTTGCCTGAACCTTGGATAGCAAGAGATTTAGTCATAACACCGTCAGCATTACCTGTGAATGTCATAGTGGCTGCTTTCGCAGTTTCTAGAGAGCAAGACTCAAGATGCACTTCAATAGGGCGTAGTGGTGTCTCACCATTTTTTTCTAATAGAACATTAGAAATCTGACCCATTTGGATGGTCTGATCGATACTTTCTGGAGCAATAGAACATGGCGCATCAACGATAGAGCCCACAAAGTTAATTACACCATGGCCATGGTCAACTGGCGCTTCCGCAGCGAATACAGAGGCAGAAAGCATTGTCATTGTCATTGTCATTGCAGAAGCGATAATTGTTTTTTTCATTTCTTAATCCTAGTTTCGTTTTTTAAGCTATTAAAAGAAGAAGAAGATATTAGATTCTTCTTTTAGTAGACTTAGGTTGGTAGGTTGGTTTCTTATTTTGTTTGGTTTGATTTAATCGGTGGTTGATTTTGATTTGAGTTAAAAACTTAACCAACACCAATCAAATTGACGAAATGAATTATGCACAAAAAAAAACAGGATTATAAACTCCAAAAAAATACTAAAAAATACCATAAAAAACAAAAAGATAGCATGAACGCAATAAATTGGAACATATAAGGT
>NZ_NDIM01000303.1:0-7183 GCF_002241375.1 Vibrio sp. V19_P1S1T109
GGATACGGCATCCTATAAATTGGGTTACTAGCACCGAAGCAAGATCAACTTATGGAAAATATAGCGTTATTTTTAATACTATTTCTGTATTCGCATCTGCAAATTCTTGCACTTAATCACATTTATGAGCATTGGTGCTCCCTCAAAAGGAAAGTGGCTAAATTATGTGTCACGCACTTCTGAAATATTCGTAACCATGACCTAAACTACGAATTATTAAGTAAATCAAGGCAGAGGTCGTTATGTGGCAAACTCTCATTCAGCAGTTATCCGATACGCTCATGTTTGAATTTAACCCTGTTGAAAAAGAAAAAGTCAGCGGTGGTGACATTAGTGATTGCTACATGATCAGCGATGGCGAGCAACGCTATTTTGTTAAAGTGAACACACGAGACTTCTTAGCTAAGTTTGAGATTGAGGGTGAAAACCTACGTTCGCTTCGTGAAACGTCAACAGTACAGGTTCCCGAGCTAGTGATGATTGGAACCAGTAAAAATCATGCTTTCATTGTTCTAAACTATCTACCAACCAAACCCCTAGATAACGCGACGAACAGCTATGAGTTCGGTGTACAACTGGCCAAACTGCATCAATGGGGAGAACAAAAAGAGTATGGGTTTGATGCAGACAATTATATTGGTTCCACTTTGCAGCCAAATCCGTGGGACAAAAAATGGGGTCGTTTTTTTGCGGAACAACGTATCGGCTGGCAATTGCAATTGTTGCGTGAAAAAGGAATTGAGTTGTTCAATATCAGCGAGTTGGTCGACGTTGTCCAATCTCGCTTAGCTAACCATAGCCCTCGCCCATCTCTGCTGCATGGAGATTTGTGGCATGGGAATGTGGCAAACTCGGTATTTGGTCCAATTTGCTACGATCCTGCCTGTTATTGGGGTGATCGTGAATGCGATATCGCAATGACAGAATTATTTGAAGGTTTTCAACCTGAGTTTTACCAAGGCTATGAGAGCATCTTACCTTTGAGTTTGGACTATGTGGAACGTAAGAATATTTATAACCTCTATCATGTCCTCAATCACTATAATCAATTTGGTGGCCACTATCTGGTCGAAGCGGAAAGTTTGATCAAGAAAATCCTCTCCTTTTAACGGTGTAAACAACCGAGCTGTATAGACAACAAATGAGCCTTAATAAATGGCTCTTTTGTTGTTTTATGGGCCAATTCAAAGTTTGAACTTAATTTGCCGCTTAAAGGAACTTAGCGACTTAGTATTAAGGTATCTCCAAGGATGTAAGGAAAGAGATATGAAAAATTATACGGAAAGAATGGTCAACTGCCCTCACTGCGGTCATTCCATTAGGATCACCCTAGATGCATCAAATGGTAGCCAAGAGTTTTATGACGATTGCCCCGCCTGTTGCCATGCGATTCATCTCAATATGATGGTCGATGAACGTTTAGACAAAATAGAGTTGTTTGTTGATGCCGATGATGAACAAATCTTTTAAAAAGTGAGCGCTTGGCAAGCGCTCTTCTTAATAGTTACGTGCAACACGCCAAGCCCCCCTATCTAGCCTAATCAAGCTTTGTATGAAATAGATTTCACCACATACAGCGCGACGAGCAACCTTCCCAATAAACATTAGGTAATTTCATCAGTTTTTCATGGAGCTTAGTGTGACATTTCTTTATCATCCATGCCTACGCGATAAGTTGATTATTGGTCGCGATTTTTGCTTGTCCTTCCTCTGGAGATATTTGTGCATCGTTATAAACAAGAAGCTTCAAATTTAATCAAATTGGCAACACCTGTGTTGATTGCCTCTATTGCTCAAACTGGAATGGGCTTTGTAGATACCGTCATGGCAGGTGGTGTGAGTGCGATTGATATGGCTGCGGTATCGATCGCGGCAAGTATTTGGCTACCTTCGATTCTGTTTGGTGTTGGGTTGTTAATGGCGTTGGTTCCCGTTGTGGCACAACTCAATGGTTCAGGGCGGCAAAAGAAAATTCCTTTTGAAATACAGCAAGGCGCAGCGCTAGCGTTGTTTGTCTCTATTCCCATTATTGGTGTTCTTTTTCAAACTCAATGGATTTTGGGGTGGATGGATATTGAGCCGTTGATGGCTGAAAAAACTAACGGGTACATGTACGCCGTGATGTTTGCCGTACCTTCTTATTTATTATTTCAAGCATTGCGCAGTTTCACTGATGGTATCTCACTGACGAAACCCGCTATGGTGATTGGTTTCGCGGGCTTATTAGTTAACATTCCACTTAACTGGATTTTCGTATACGGAAAATTTGGCGCACCAGAGCTAGGCGGTGTGGGTTGTGGTGTGGCGACGGCAATTGTCTATTGGTTGATGTTTTTTATGCTGCTGTTTTATGTCGTCACTTCTAAACGCATGGCGCACATTAATATCTTTGGTGAATTCCATAAACCACAATTGAAAGCGCAAATTCGCTTATTCAAGCTTGGTTTTCCTGTGGCGGCAGCGATATTTTTTGAAGTTACTCTATTTGCTGTGGTCGCATTGTTGGTCGCTCCACTCGGTTCATTGGTGGTGGCGGCTCATCAAGTCGCTTTGAATTTCTCATCATTAATTTTTATGTTACCGATGAGTATCGGCGCGGCAGTGAGCATCCGTGTTGGCCATAAGCTGGGCGAGAAAAATATTGAAGGGGCAACCATCGCTTCGCAGGTTGGCTTGTTAGTCGGTTTATCTACTGCAATTATCACGGCGACGTTAACGGTCCTATTTCGTGAATATGTGGCTTTGCTTTATACGGAAAACCAAGCCGTTGTAGCCATGGCGATGCAGTTGCTTATTTTTGCGGCTATTTATCAATGTATGGATGCGATTCAAGTCGTTGCAGCAGGAGCGCTACGTGGTTATAAAGACATGACGGCGATTTTTAATCGTACCTTTATCGCTTATTGGATGATTGGCTTGCCAACGGGCTATGTATTAGCAATGACAGATTTCATTGTCGAACCTATGGGTGCCAGTGGGTTCTGGATAGGATTTATCGTTGGCTTATCTTCTGCTGCTTTAATGCTGGGTATCCGCTTACACTGGATGCATCAACAAGCCGATAGCGTGCAACTCGATTTTGCATCGAAATAACAGCTTGATTCTCTGAATTTCAACGTGGCGAAAAGGCGTTGCGATGAAATAATAAGGTCAGACATTGTCTGGCCTTATTTATATTGCTGGCCTTTCTCTCATAAAACGTGCAAATCTTGGTTTCCCTTCTGCAGTGAGATCATTAAAACGAAAAGTAATAATGGATCCGATCTTTGGCGGATTATTTCTGATCTCATCAGAAAAACCGCTGCCGATATAGAACTCAACACCGTTTTCTAAGCGCACTAGCACTGATCCCATCATACCTTGGTACTTGCCAGAACCCAGTTTATAACCAATGACCGTAGCTTCAGCATCTTGGTGTTTTTTAAGCTTAAGTAAATCGTTACTGCGGCCGGCTTGGTAATGAGCATTAATTTTTCGCAGCATCACCCCTTCACCCTGCCCATCACTTACGTTGTCTAAATACCCAAGCAGCTCTTTTTCTGAGTGAATTGGTGAATGTTCAATATAGGTAATGTGCGGAGCATTCATAAGTGAGGATAAGTGGATAAGATTGCGATATCGCTTTTGGTAGTCACCGATCGCTTCGGGCATATCAAACAGCATAAAGCGGATGCTTTGCCACGCTTCATCGGTTGGTATGGTATCCAATACCGTTTGTTGAACGTGATGAAACTGACCTCGTCCAGCCCAAAGCTCTCCTTCTAATGCTTTATTAGGTAATGGTGCAGTAAACCAAGCAGGCGCATTGATCTTATTACCATTACGCGTATGAAGATATTGTCCATTCCAGATGGCGCGAATTCCATCCAGTTTTTCACTTTTCCAGTACTCAGCAACATCAATGCCATGTTGGTAACTATTGGCTGCTGTGACCGGAATAAACATCTGAGAGTTTTCCGTTGCAGTGACAGGAATTGTGTTCAATAAAGCGATGGAGAGTAGCGATAGTTTCAGTTGCATGCCGTCAGGCTCGATCAATCAAAATGTGGTACATACTTAGCACGTGCCACTCATATGAAAACCATAAACAAGATAAATTGCGATGAAATTCATACTCAATCATCTCTAAAAAACAGCTTATTACATAGACAGTTACGACATGTAGATAGTGTTTTATCAGCCTTTTAAACCTAAGCGTTTTTAGGCTGCACGTGTGTATTCAAGCCACTCCAAATGATTTTGCCCTGCTTTTAAGCCCATGTCATAGCCTATGTTGAGTAAAGGTAACTTCATCGTCAATCTCTTAACGGGAAACCCTTCAGGTGGCGCGATTACTCGAATGATGGCATCAGAAGGTGGATTGCGAATAAATTCAAGTGATTGGTTGTAATGTTTCGCACGAAATAGCATTGATTTAGCCATATTTGGATGGCGTGAAAAGAGTTTTTTCATCATCCACTTACTTTTAGGAGGCGACATGATATAGCTAAGTGGATGTGATAAAACAACCGTAATATCTCGTGCTCCACGGCGATACGCTTCTTTAACAGGGATCGAGTCAGCAACACCTCCATCAGTGTAGCAACCACCATGGAAACAAGGCGTGTGCTTATAAACTATCGGTAGCGCGGATGTAGCCTCAATGGCCGTGCTCAAGTTTTCTTGAGTCACTCGATAATAATCGGCTTTACCCGTTTCGATATTGGTTGCAACAGCAAAGAAAGGGACTGAGTTAAACAGTTTGTCTTCATCAATCGGATAACGTCGGTTGGACTCATCGATTAGCCAACGCACATCGACGAGATTTCCCCCCTTAATAAAGCGAATTGGGTTAAAAAAAAGACGGTCGGTGGCAAGCTGAGTTACAACGTGATAACTGCGTCTCGGTTGCTTCGCAAGGTAGCCGATTAAGTTTGAAGCTCCAGCTGAAACACCTAATACAAAATCAAATGGGTTATGCTGATGTTGTAAAAAACTATCTAAGACTCCACTGGCAAAAATGCCGCGCATCGCACCACCTTCAACCACTAACGCTTTCATCATGATTCTCTCTCTGTACTTCATCGTTAAACGTTATGGTACGGAAAAAATCAGAAAGACAATAATAGGTTCTCTTTATCACTAAGATAGGCAAAACCGAACCAATGTCAGTCTTGATAATGACGATTCAAAAATCGTAAAAGGTCAGACGCCTCATCATCGGGCAGATGAGGCGCTATGATCAGATATTAGCCGTTTGCGCTTGCTGAACTTTTTGTAAACGAGAAAGGAATTTGATCCATCCTTTGGCATGGCTTGATGGGTTTAGGTTTTCAGCTTGCTTGGCTTGGTATAGAGCATTATCGAGTTGATTGAGTTTGTACAGCGCATGAACTCGCGCTAACGCGACATCGGCTTTTTTCTCGCGCGTGGTGACTTTATCCAACGCCTGTAACGCTTCTTTAAATTGCCCTTGCTGGTTGTACAGCAGCGCCACTTGCCAATAATATTGCTCATCCTGTTCAGCTGCTTTTGTCCATGTTCTGATCGCGGATTGCCATTCTTTGGCTTGCTGCCAGTAAGTGGCTTGCTCTTTCAGTAAAGTTAAGTCTTGATCAGCATCAGATAATGTTTGCAGAACTTGCGCCGCACGTTCTGGAATGCCATTTTGCGCATACAACTGCGCGAGCAAGTGTTTATCCTTATCGGTTAATTCCACACCTTGTAATTTGGCTAACGCTAGACTGTTTAATGCTTGACGACGCTGATCTAAACGCAGATGTAAACCGACCAACTGTCGCCACCAACTGGCTTGGTCAGGCTCCAGCATGATCAGTTTTTCTAAAGTTGGAATGGCCGCCTTCCATTGTTCTAGCTGAAGCTGCGCACCTAATTTAAGTGACAGTGGGTTTTTAGTATTAAGTGGTGTCACGGTTTGGTATTTATCCAACGCATGCAGCACTTTTTTCCATTGTGCAATTTGGTAGTGGGTTTGTGCGATACGCAACCACAGATCGTCTACTTTCTGTGAAGGAGGAACGGATTTCAATAATTGGTAGTAGTGCGGTAACGCCTTTTCAAATTGTTGTTCATTGACATACAGATCAGCCAACATACGTTCGGTGGTCCATGCCTGCTCATCTTGCAGCTCTCCACTCTCTACAGCGTACTTGATCTGTTTGACTGCCGCTTTGGGCTGACCACTTTGCCAATAAAACACACCAAGCATCCGGGCAACAAATGCTTTATCGTAAAGACGTGACGTTTCAACACTGCTCAGTACCTCAATGGCTTGAGTGAGGTTCTCTTCTAATGCAAATTGCTGTGCTTTTTGCACTTTCAGGACTGTTGTCGCACTTAATTCGCTCGCATTTAAAGAGAGCGAGCCGATAACAAGTGATAAGCCAATCAATATACGTTTCATCATTTGGCAATTTTAAACTCCACAGTCACGGTTTGTCCCGGCTGCTCAATGGCTTTACCGTCGACAATCTGAGGTTGATACTTCCATTTTTTCAGCGCTTGCATCGCTTCACGCTCAAACATACGTTTAGGATTGGCATCGACGACATTGATGTCGACGGCTTTTCCTGTTGTATCAATGGTAAAGCTTAATGTAACGAAACCTTCTACACCTCGCTTTAGAGCTCGGCTTGGATAAACCGGCTCGACACGATATAACGGCATTGCTTGCTGGTTTGAGCCAAAATCACCAAAGGTTGGTGCGCTAATCGCCACCCCATTAAGCGCTGTATCCAAACCCAAAGCTGGTAAACTAGTGAGTGATGTAGCGGCCGTAGCAGTAGTTTGTGACTGTGTCACTTGTGCTTGCGGTGGCGGCTCAGGCAACTTTAAAGGTTCCGGAACGCTACGTTGGCGACGCTGTAAATCGTGTTCTTGTTCCATCATCACCATGTTAAATCGCAGTGCTTGAGTTGGTTTTACAGCGCGTTGGTTACCGTTATCCACCATCCACGCCATAAAACCGAACAGCGCCAGCGAAATCGCTCCTGCAATTGGCAAAGCAAGCAGTAAACGTCCCATTAACGCTTCTCC
Organism: Vibrio sp. V19_P1S1T109; assembly: GCF_002241375.1. NCBI lineage: Bacteria > Pseudomonadati > Pseudomonadota > Gammaproteobacteria > Vibrionales > Vibrionaceae > Vibrio > Vibrio sp. V19_P1S1T109. The sequence continues at coordinate 7,036 of NZ_NDIM01000303.1, forward strand.
GCCGCCAATGCGATATTTTTCACTCCGGCTCCTTTGGCCGCATCCATCACTTTAACAACCGTACCGTTATAAGCATGTTCATCCGCTTGAATCACTAACGCCGCATCTGGTTGTTCGAGCAACAGATGTTCTAGGGTGGCCTCTACAC
>NZ_NDIM01000321.1:0-27653 GCF_002241375.1 Vibrio sp. V19_P1S1T109
CGCTTACAACCATAAGTTAATCGAATTGAGTATGAGAGGCAGATCACTGACCTAAATGAGAGTAAAAATCAAACCAAAGATGGTAAATTGACGTTTATAACGGTCACTTTCTACAAATTGACGTTTTTAACGGGAATTCAAATTGATAATTTTCTCTCCAAGGTGTCTTCTTACTCCTGCCAAAGGTCTACAGGCCACTCATGTTGACCAACTCCTCCGGTTTGTTAACACGCAATGAGGTAGGCCTTGGAGAGTGTTTATCAATTGATGACATTCATATCCATTAGTGAAATGAAAGCAAATAGTAAGGAACAGCTATGCTTGCCAATATTAAAAAAACAGCGCTAGCCGCTGCAGTAATCGCCGCCGCAGCGAGCCTTTCAGCTCCAGCAGCCGCACGCAGTGAGCTAACGATCGTACCTGATTTCTACCCTACAATGGTACGTAACTTTAACCCGTATCTAGCAACAAACCTACGTACGACCACTGATTTCATCTATGAACCACTGGTCATCTTCAACGAAATGCATGGTAATACACCCGTTATGCGTTTGGCTGAAGGCTTTAAAATGTCTGATGACCTAATGAGTGTTACTTTTGATATCCGTAAAGGTGTTAAATGGTCAGATGGTCAAGCATTTACAGCGGATGATGTCGTGTTCTCTTATGGCTTATTGAAAAATAAACCTGAACTCGACCAACGCGGTATCAACAAGTGGGTAACGAGCGTAGAAAAACTGAACGACTACCAAATCCGTTTCCGTTTAAGTGAAGCTAACTCAAACGTACCTTATGAAATCTCGTTAGTTCCTATCGTTGCTGAACATGTATGGAAAGATGTGAAAGATCCAGCGACTTTCACCAACGAAAACCCTGTAGGTACTGGTCCGTTTACTGAAATCGACACCTTCACTCCACAGCTATACATCCAATGTCGTAACCCGAATTACTGGGATGCTGCAAACCTTGAGGTTGACTGTTTGCGTGTACCTCAAATTGCAAACAATGACCAATTGCTAGGTAAAATTGTTAACTCTGAACTCGATTGGACCTCTTCATTTGTTCCGGATATTGACCGTACTTATGCCGCTGCAAGCCCTAGCCACCACTACTGGTATCCGCCATCAGGCACACAAGCATTTATGGTTAACTTCAAAAACCCAGATGCAGTAAAAAATGAAGCGCTAAGCAACGTTGATTTCCGTCGCGCATTCTCTATGGCTCTTGACCGTCAAACTATTATCGATATCGCTTTCTATGGCGGCGGTACCGTTAATGACTTCGCTTCAGGCTTAGGTTATGCATTCCAAGCTTGGTCTGATGAAAACATCCACAATAAGTACAAAGGCTACAACACGTACAACGTTGAAGGCGCGAAAAAACTGCTTGCTAAAGCGGGCTTCAAAGACGTGAACAAAGACGGTTTTGTTGATACTCCATCAGGTAAATCTTTTGAGCTACTTGTTCAATCACCAAATGGCTGGACTGACTTCAACAACACAGTACAACTTGCCGTTGAACAGCTTGCCGAAGTAGGCATCAAAGCACGTGCTCGTACTCCAGAGTTTGCGGTTTATAACCAAGCAATGCTTGAAGGTACTTATGACGTCGCTTACACCAACTACTTCCACGGTGCGGACCCACATCTATACTGGAACAGTGCATACAACTCTGCACTACAGAAAGGTGAAGGTATGCCTCGTTTTGCTATGCACTTCTACAAAAACGATAAGCTAGATACTTTGCTAGACAGCTTCTACAAAACAGCGGATAAAAATGAGCAGCTAGAAATCGCTCACGGAATTCAGAAAATCATTGCTGAAAACCAAGTGACCATCCCTGTAATGTCAGGTGCTTACATGTACCAATACAACACAGCACGCTTTAGCGGCTGGTGGAACGAAGAAAATCCTAAGGGTCGTCCAAACATTTGGGCTGGTATCCCTGAGCGTCTATTACACGTACTGGACCTAAAACCAGTTAAGTAAGTAGAAGTTCATTCCTTGCGGCGTACTTCGTGCGCCGCTAAATAAAATCCCCTAAATACCTAGCAAATGTATAACGCTCGTCGTTAGGGGATTTTTCGCTCTAAATTTCGCTAGGAGCGACCTGAAACCAGGTACAGGATAAAACTGGGTGAGTAAGGTGTGAGTTATGGGTTATTTTTTAAGACGTTTGTCATTTTATTTTATCGCGTTGCTGGTTGCAGCAACATTGAACTTCATTATTCCGCGAGCCATGCCTGGAGACCCAGTGACCATGATGTTCGCAAACGCAACAACGCAAGTAACGCCAGAACGAATCGAAGCGATGAAACAGCTTCTCGGTTTCGTTGATGGTCCGTTACCCGTACAGTATTTGACCTATTTAAAAAGCATTCTAAGTTGGGAATTAGGCACGTCGATTAAGTTCTATCCGTTAAGTGTCAATGAATTACTGGGTAGTGCATTTGGTTGGTCGTTATTTCTAGCGGGTACTGCGGTTGTGATCTCGTTCTCAATCGGTTCTCTACTGGGCATTTTTGCCGCATGGAAACGAGGCAGTCGTTACGATACGTTTATTACCCCAGGGATGTTGGTTATACAAGCCGTTCCGCAAGTGGTTATTGCGATGATCGCTATGTTTACTTTTGCTATCGGCTTGCAATGGTTCCCTACGGGTTATGCCTACACTGCTGGTACGATGCCAGATTGGACAAGTTGGACATTTATTAAAGATGTGGCTTACCACGCTTTCTTGCCTCTTGTCTGTGCATCTCTAGTACAAATCGGTGGGTTTCTCGTCAACATGCGTAACAACATGATTAACCTGCTCGCTGAAGACTACATCACGATGGCGAAAGGGAAAGGGCTCAGCGAAAACCGCGTGGTTTTCCAGTACGCCGCTCGTAATGCTTTATTGCCAAGTGTCACCGCTCTATCAATGTCTTTGGGTATGGCTATCGGTGGCCAGCTCATCATTGAAATTATCTTTAACTATCCTGGCCTTGGCAGTGTTTTATTTAATGCGATCAACGCTCGTGATTACCAAGTTCTGCAAGGGCAGCTACTGATTATGACGCTCTTTATGCTGTTCTTTAACCTGTTGGCGGACATGCTTTATGTCGTACTAGACCCTCGCCTACGCAAGGGAGGTAAATAATCATGAAAGATCTCATTAAACTCATTCGCGGCAATACCGTTGCCATGGTCGGTGTCATTATTTTGGGCCTATTTTTATTCATCGCCCTTGCTGCGCCACTGATCACCAAACATGCGCCAGATAAACGTACCGGAAATCCACACGAGTACCCATCGTTCGTCGTCAAAGCCGCTAAAGCAGATCCGAATGGCTGGATTGCTGAAAACTTGGCAACTGACCGCCGTACCTTACTACTCTCAAAAGGTGAAGACCATGTGCTAGGCACCTCTCGTATGGGACGCGATGTTTGGTCACAAGTGGTGTATGGCGCACGAGTCTCACTCGCCGTGGGTTTTGGCGCAGGAATGACCGTCTGTTTTCTTGCGACTGTGATTGGTGTTTCTGCCGGTTACTTTGGCGGTAAGGTCGATGACATTCTAACCGCCGCTATGAATATCATGCTGGTGATACCGCAATATCCTCTTTTATTCGTGGTCGCGGCATTTATTGGAGAGGCCGGCCCATTAACCATTGCACTCATCATTGGCTGCACCTCCTGGGCTTGGGGCGCTAGGGTCGTACGCTCACAAACCCTCGCACTGCGTGAAAAAGAATTTGTCAGAGCGGCGGAAGTCTTGGGTGAATCATCATGGCGCATCATTTTCGTTGAGATTCTACCTAACCTCATCTCCATCGTTGGCGCTAGCTTCATCGGTTCAGTGATGTACGCCATCATGATGGAAGCCACTATCTCCTTCCTTGGTCTTGGCGATCCAAACACCATCAGTTGGGGCATCATGTTGTACAACGTTCAAACGTCCTCTTCTATGCTGATTGGCGCTTGGTGGGAACTGCTTGCTCCTTGTATTGCTTTGACTCTACTCGTTACTGGTTTGGCTTTACTGAACTTTGCGGTCGATGAAATTGCCAACCCACAACTGCGTTCACACAAAGGAATGAAGCGTTGGAAAAAACTCGCAGAGCAAGACAAGAAAGAGCGTCAGCCTGACCTGCCACCACAAAATGCACTTTGGAGCGGAGATAAATAATCATGACAAACCCACTTATTTCAATCCGTAACCTATGCGTTGACTACATCACCGACGCAGGTGATGTTCGAGCATGCAGCAACGTCAGTTTTGACATTGCACCTGGCGAAGTATTTGGCCTTGCTGGTGAATCTGGCTGTGGTAAATCAACTATCGCATTTTCACTGATGCGTCTGCATAAGCCGCCCGCGTTTATTACTGGCGGAGAAGTAATTTTTAATGGTGAAAATATCATTAAATACAGCGATGAACGCATGCAATCCTTTCGCTGGAGCCAAATGTCGATGGTGTTTCAAAGTGCGATGAACGCTTTGAACCCAGTATTGACGATGGAAGAGCAATTTTGTGACGTGATCATGCGCCATACCAACATGACTCGTGAACAAGCTAAACGCCGCGCTGAAGGTTTGTTAGAAATTGTCGATATTCACCCAAGTCGCTTAAACGATTACCCACACCAATTCTCTGGGGGTATGCGTCAACGCTTGGTGATTGCAATTGCTCTCGCGCTCAATCCTAAAATGATCATTATGGATGAGCCTACTACGGCACTTGATGTGGTTGTCCAGCGTGAAATATTGCAAAAAATCTATGCGCTGAAAGAAGAGTTTGGCTTCTCTATCTTGTTCATCACCCATGATTTGTCGTTGATGGTCGAGTTCTCCGATCGGATTGGCATCATGTATTCCGGTGAATTAATTGAAGTGGCTCCTTCTAAACAGATTCTGGAAAGCCCTTTCCACCCTTACACCAAAGGGCTGGGTAGTTCTTTCCCTCCACTGACAGGCCCTAAAACGAAGTTAACTGGAATACCAGGTAACCCGTTGAACTTATTGGATATACCTCAAGGTTGTCGTTTCCAAGCTCGTTGCGATCGCGTACATGAAGCTTGCACCAAAATTCCAACGAGTTTGCGCCAAATAGAGCTTGGACGCTTCTCCAGTTGCCACCTTTACGGTGACCCAATTGCTCAAGTGAAACTGTAGAGCACAAGCTGTATTACCAAAATTTCTGGAGACAATTATGAGCAAAAATTTCGGTGAATTACTGGTTGAGGGGAAAAATCTAGTTAAAGATTTTCCAATCAACAGTAACACCCTAAAACAACCTATGATGCGAGCGATCAACGACGTATCGTTCAAAATGTTCAAAAGCCGCGGCTTGGCTGTCGTGGGTGAATCAGGCTCTGGCAAATCAACGACCGCTAAAATGATTGCCAAAATGTACGCCCCAACATCCGGTGTAATTGAATACAAAGGACGCGATATTTTAGACATCACTTCACGCAGTGACCTGATGCACTATCGCGAAGGCGTCCAGATGGTATGGCAAGATCCGTTTGGCTCACTCAACCCAACTCATACCATTTTTCATCATATTGCTCGTCCACTGCTTATCCATAAAAAAGTGACGTCAGGTAATAAGAGAGAGTTAGAAGAACGCGTTCACGATTTACTGGAACAAGTCGGCCTTATTCCACCAAAAGAAACAGCCGAGAAATATCCGCACCAGTTGTCTGGTGGACAGCGCCAACGTGTCAACTTAGCGCGTAATATCGCGGTTGGTGCCGAAGTGGTACTGGCTGATGAACCAACCTCCATGTTGGATGTGTCGATTCGTGCGGGTGTTCTCAACCTGATGGAAGAGATGAAGTTTGAAAAGCAGATGTCGCTGCTTTATATCACGCATGACATCGCCACCGCACGCTACATCGCCGAAGACTTAGCCGTCATGTACGTCGGACATATGGTGGAATGGGGCGATACCGAAGAGATCATTCACGATCCTCAGCACCCATATACTCAACTATTGGTTTCCGCAGTACCCGATCCTAGTAAATCGATACACGAGAAGCTCAAAGGGAACAAAGGCGAAATTCCACTTTGGACCCCGGTATCAACAGGCTGTCCTTTTGCTGGTCGATGCATGCAGGCGAGTGACAAATGTCGTGAACAACTTCCAGCGGTGACTCAGTTGTCTGATAACCACTTTGTTCGTTGTTACTTATTTGAATAATCACTAACGCACACCTTAATGTATTGAAGCCGCTGACATAACCTCATCGGTTTCAATGCCTTAGGTAAAAATATAAAACAAAGTCAGCACTCGCCCCCGACGGGTTGAGTGCTGACGAGAAATCAAAGATCTGGCTTGGAGATGTTTAATGCTGCTACTGATTAACCATATTGGTTATGAGCCACAAGGGCCAAAACAGGCGATACTAATGAGTAACACGCTCCGTGTTTCTTCCGATATCGCCCTGCTTGTTTGTGCAAACAGCCATCAAACGGTGTCGACTTTCGTTGTTGAACCACAAGCTAAAGTCGCACATTGGCATTTAGGTAGCTTTTATACGATCGACTTTTCTCAATACACCACTTCAGGACAGTATTACCTGCGTTTTGAAAATACCCACTCCCCTATTTTTGAAATTGGTGAAGGGATACTGATGAAAAAAACGTTTTCTGATGTATTGCACTACTTCAAATCACAACGTTGTGGTGGCATTTTCGACCAGCAAGATAAGCTCGTACCACTGCTTGGTACATCAACCACTGCCGATGTACACGGTGGCTGGTACGACGCTTCCGGTGACGTCAGTAAGTATCTGAGTCACCTTTCTTACGCCAACTATTTAAACCCTCAACAAACCCCAATGGTGGTTTGGAATATACTAAAGGGATTGGCACAACTAGAACACCACTCGAGTTTTGCTGCATTTTCTCGCACTCGCCTTAAGGAAGAGGCGTTATTTGGTGCTGATTTTCTGATCCGCATGCAAAACTCCGAGGGGTTCTTTTATACAACGGTCTTTGACAAATGGAGCAAGGACATTAAGCAGCGAGAGATCTGCGCCTATGCCACTCAATCTGGCCACAAGTCTGACGATTATCAAGCCGGATTTCGTCAAGGGGGAGGTGTTGCGATTGCCGCTCTTGCGGTGGCAGCACGTTTAGATGTTCACGGTGATTTCACCTCAGAACACTATTTAACAGCGGCGGAGCATGGTTACTGGCATTTAAAAGAAAATAACACGCGCTATCTCGACGATGGTCAAGAAAACATCATTGATGCCTATTGCGCTCTGCTTGCATCGGTTGAGCTCTACCGCTCAACTCATCAAGCAAATTATCTACTTGAGTGTCGTCTTTGGGCACAAAGGTTATGCGCTTATCAACACAGCGACACTAACATCGCTCATTATTGGGCAGCCAATAGTGATGCCACTCGTCCTTATTATCACGCCGCCGAAGCTGGGCTACCAGTGATTGCACTGTGCGAATATCTCGAGATTGAAACAGAAGAACACCGCAAACAATCAGTCGTTCAAGTGATTGAGAATGCTTGCCGCTTTGAGCTCACCATCACTCATCAAGTCAGTAACCCATTTGGCTACCCACGCCAATATGTAAAACCTGTGAATGGCGACAAACGCTGCGCATTTTTTGTCGCTCACGACAATGAATCCGGCTACTGGTGGCAAGGCGAAAATGCGCGTTTAGGATCGCTCGCGTGTATGGCTTATCGCGCCCAAGCGTTCGTCAACGCGGATCTGCATGCCCCTTTAACCACCTTTGCACAAAACGCATTGAACTGGATTGTCGGATTAAATCCATACGATATGTGCATGCTCGATGGGCACGGTCGCAACAATCCAGACTACCTCCCCCACCTAGGCTTTTTTAATGCCAAAGGGGGAGTGTGTAATGGCATTACAGGCGGTTTTGAAGATGAAGAAGATATCGCTTTCAACCCAGCGAAACAGAAGGATGACATGATGCAAAACTGGCGTTGGGCTGAGCAATGGATTCCTCATGGTGCTTGGTATCTGCTGGCCATCACAACCCAGTTTTGCCACTTATCAACACCAGACTTAGAGAGGCAATCATGACTTTTTATTATGTCGGTATTGATGGAGGTGGCACATCATGTCGCGCACGCATCCGCAACGAGCAAGGCGCGCTGTTAGGTGAAGCGAAAAGCGGTAGCGCCAATATTTTATTGGGTGTGGAACTTGCCATGCAGGCAATCATTGATGCAATTACTCAAGCGGCGCACCAAAGCGGGCTGACGAAAGAGAATTTTGCTCAGATGCACGTGGGTCTTGCTCTGGCTGGTGCAGAACAAAAATCCGCATGGCATGCGTTTATGTCTCAGACACATCCTTTTGCTTCACTAACGCTCAACACAGATGCTTACGGTGCCTGTATTGGTGCTCATAATGGCGACGATGGCGCAATTATGATCGCGGGAACGGGCTCTTGTGGCCTATTTTTACACGCAGGGCAGCAGCATGTGGTCGGTGGACGTGAGTTTCCCATATCCGATCAAGGCAGCGGTGCCATCATGGGGTTACGCCTAATCCAGCGCGTGTTGCTCATTGCAGATGGTATCGGCGAGCCTTCATTATTAAGCGCTCATGTGATGCAACATTTTAACCACGATGTTGATCAGATTGTCGAATGGTCAAAAACCGCACTCCCACGCGACTATGGCCAGTTCTCTCCCGTTATTTTTTCTCTAGCGCAACAAGGTGATGCGCTGGCGATCGAGCTTCTCAAACAAACTGCGGCAGACATCGAAATGTTTCTTGTCGCTCTTCATAACAAAGGAGCCAAGCGGATCTGCCTCATGGGTAGCATTGCAGAGCGTATCTTGTATTGGCTTTCTCCACCAGTACAACAGTGGATTGTTCAACCTCAATTCGACGCTATCGAAGGCGCGATTATGTTTGCCGGCAAAGCCGAGCATAATTTGTATTAAGGAATCACTATGAGCTATCGAATTGACTTTGCGGTACTCTCAGAACAGAAGCAATTTTGCCGTTTTGGTTTAACGTTCCATAACTTAAGCGATCAAGACCTACAAGACTGGTCGTTACATTTTGTGATTGATCGCTTCATTCAGCCAGACAGCATCACCCATGGCAACGTAGTGCAAATAGGCAGTTTCTGCTCATTAACGCCAGATATGACCGTGCTTGCTGCAAACTCACATTTTTACTGTGAATTTAGCATCAAAACCGCCCCTTTCCATTTTTACACTGATGGCGTAAAGCACGCTTTTGTTCAATGCAATGGTGAGCAACCGATCGAACGTCATGATGTGATCGTAACTCCGATTGCTCTCGCCTCGCCTTATCGTGAGCGCAGTGAAATACCCACAACAGAAGCCGCGAGCCTCAGCCTCATTCCATTACCAAACAAGATTGAATCCGGCACAGGGCATTGCACCTTAACGACTTCGAGCCAGATTACCTTGCAATCCACATGCGCTGAGCAAGCTGCGACTTGGTTACAACAGGAACTCAACCGTATATTTGATTTTCAGCCCAAACCCATTGGCAGCGCTGATATTATCTACCGCACTAACCCGACCTTTGACGAGGGCGCGTATCAACTCAACGTCGATCGTACCGGCATTCGCTTAGAGGCGAGTGGTCATCAAGGCTTTATGTATGCTAGCGCGACCCTGTTGCAGTTGATTCAAGTTCAAGATCAATCGTGGTTAGTCCCCTGCGTCAAAATCAGTGATGCGCCACGCTTTAAGTACCGAGGCATGATGCTCGACTGTGCGCGCCATTTTCATGGAATCGAGACAGTTAAGCGGCTTATTAACCAATTAGCGCATTACAAATTCAATACGTTCCATTGGCATTTGACCGATGACGAAGGATGGCGTATCGAAATTAAAGCACTGCCACAACTCACCGACATCGGTGCATGGCGAGGGGTTGATGAAGTGCTCGAACCTCAATACAGCTTGTTAACGCAGCGCCACGGTGGTTTCTATACACAACAAGAGATCAAAGAGGTTATCGCATACGCTCAAGAGCGTGGTATCACAGTGATCCCTGAAATTGATGTTCCCGGACATTGCCGCGCCGCGATCAAATCTCTGCCTCATCTGCTGGCCGATGAAGAGGATCAATCACACTATCGCAGCATTCAATATTACAACGATAACGTCCTCTCCCCCGCCCTTGAAGGAACGTATGAGTTCTTAGATATCGTCTTGCAAGAAGTCTCTGAGCTATTTCCATCCCCCTTTATCCATATTGGTGCCGACGAAGTGCCCGATGGGGTCTGGATTAACAGCCCTAAATGTCAACAACTGATGGCTGATAATGGCTATACCGAGGCCAAAGAATTACAAGGACACTTACTACGTTATGCCGAACAAAAACTGCGTACGCTTGGCAAACGCATGGTCGGCTGGGAAGAAGCGCATCATGGCAATAAGGTCAGTAAAGATACTGTTATCTACTCTTGGCTTTCTGAAGCGGCGGCATTGAACTGCGCGAAACAGGGGTTTGATGTGATTTTACAACCCGGTCAGTACACGTATCTGGATATTGCTCAAGATTATGCACCAGAAGAACCGGGCGTTGACTGGGCTGGTGTCACCCCATTAGAAAAAGCCTATCGCTATGAACCCTTAGCCGAAGTGCCCGAAAACGATCCACTCCGTAAGCGAATTCTCGGTATTCAGTGCGCTTTATGGTGTGAATTAATCAATAACCCACAGCGTATGGAATACATGATTTACCCACGCTTAACTGCACTCGCCGAAGCAGGATGGACCCATAAAGTGCATCGTGATTGGCAAGATTATCTGTCACGGCTCAAAGGACATCTGCCTATGTTGGACAAGCAAGGCATCCGTTACCGAGCACCATGGAAATAAACACAACACTTGGAGTCGGCATTACCTCTCCTTGGTTTTCACTAGCATAATTTTTGGCTGCAAAAGACGCAGTTTGTTTAAAAGGAAATGACAATGAAATACGGCTATTTCGATAACGACAATCGTGAATATGTCATCACACGCCCTGACGTTCCAGCGCCTTGGACCAACTACTTAGGGACAGAAAAATTCTGCACCGTGATCTCTCATAACGCGGGCGGTTACTCTTTTTACAATTCACCAGAATATAACCGTGTTACCAAATTTCGCCCGAACGCTTCTTTTGATCGCCCGGGGCACTATGTTTACTTACGTGACGATGCAACTGGCGACTATTGGTCTATTTCTTGGCAACCCGTAGCAAAAAGCTTAGAAGAAGCGAAGTATGAAGTCCGCCACGGCCTCTCTTACTCCAAATTCAAATGTGAATACAGCGGCATTACTGCCACTAAAACTCTCTTTGTACCGAAAGGCGAAGATGCTGAAATTTGGGATGTCGTCATTAAAAACGATTCCACAGAGACTCGCACTATCAGCGCTTTTTCGTTTGTTGAATTCTCTTTTAGTCACATTCAATCCGATAACCAAAACCATCAGATGTCGCTTTACTCTGCAGGTACCGCTTATCACGCGGGTGTGATTGAGTACGATCTTTACTACAACACCAATGATTTCGAAGGCTTTTACTACTTAGCCTCGACGTTTGATCCAGACTCTTATGATGGACAACGCGATACCTTCCTTGGCTTGTATCGTGACGAAGCCAATCCCATTGCAGTAGAACGTGGTCACTGCTCGAACAGCGCGCAAACCTGCTACAACCATTGCGGTTCGCTGCACAAACAATTTGTGATCCAACCGGGTGAAGAAGTTCGCTTTGCTTATATTTTGGGAATTGGTAAAGGCAATGGCGCGCGTTTGCGTGCTAAGTACCAAGACTTGGCTAATGTCGATGCCGCTTTTGCTGGGATCAAAGCGCATTGGGATGAACGTTGTGCGAAATTCCAAGTAAAATCACCGAATGAAGGCCTTGATACCATGATCAACACTTGGACGCTTTATCAAGCGGAAACGTGTGTGGTGTGGTCTCGCTTTGCCTCTTTCATTGAAGTGGGCGGTCGTACTGGCCTTGGTTACCGTGATACGGCGCAAGATGCCATTTCAGTACCGCACGCAAACCCGAAGATGACCCGTAAACGCTTGGTTGATCTGCTTCGTGGTCAAGTCAAAGCGGGCTATGGCCTACACCTATTTGATCCTGACTGGTTTGATCCAGAAAAAGCGGATGTCAAACCATCAAAATCGCCAACCGTTGTACCAACACCAAGTGATGAAGATAAGATCCACGGCATTGAAGATACGTGTTCTGACGATCATCTCTGGCTCGTTCCAACCATCTGTAAATACGTGATGGAAACAGGTGAAACATCCTTCTTTGATGAAGTGATCCCTTACGCCGATGGTGGCAATGCAACGGTTTACGAACACATGAAGGCGGCGCTTAACTTCTCGGCAGAATACGTGGGGCAAACAGGTATCTGCAAAGGCTTACGCGCTGACTGGAACGATTGCTTGAACTTAGGTGGTGGCGAATCATCTATGGTTTCTTTCCTCCACTTTTGGGCACTGCAAGAGTTTATTGACCTTGCAAAATACCGTGACAATGCAGAGGACGTTGCGAAATACACCGAAATGGCGGCGAACGTACGTGAAGCTTGTGAAACTCACCTTTGGGATGAAGAAGGTGGCTGGTATATCCGTGGCCTAACGAAAAATGGCGACAAGATAGGAACTGCTCAGCAAACTGAAGGTCGAGTTCACCTTGAATCAAACACACTCGCCGTCTTATCGGGCGCAGTGTCGCAAGAGCGTGGTGAAAAAGCGATGGATGCCGTTGATGAGAATCTATTCTCCGAATACGGTCTACATCTGAACGCACCTTCCTTCTCAACCCCTAATGATGACATCGGTTTCGTTACTCGTGTTTATCAAGGTGTTAAAGAAAATGGCGCTATTTTCTCACATCCAAACCCTTGGGCATGGGTTGCAGAAACGAAGCTTGGCCGTGGTGATCGAGCCATGAAGTTCTACGACGCATTAAACCCTTATAACCAAAACGACATCATTGAAAAGCGCGTTGCCGAACCTTACTCATACGTGCAGTTCATTATGGGACGAGATCACCAAGATCACGGCCGTGCGAACCATCCATGGTTAACAGGTACGTCTGGTTGGGCCTACTTTGCCGTCACCAACTTCATTTTGGGTGTTCGTGTCGGTTTTGATGGCCTCGTCGTCGACCCATGCATTCCTACCAATTGGCCTGGTTTTGAAGTCACTCGCCAATGGCGCGGCGCGACTTACAACATCACAGTGCAAAACCCGAACTCCGTCAGTAAAGGGGTGAAAACAATCACAGTGAATGGCGAAGCAGTAGAAGGCGTGATTCCTGTCATGGCACAAGGCAGTGTCAACGATGTAGTGGTTATTCTCGGTTAACGCGATTTGAGCCTCAGCGCGAAGGAGCTGAGGCTCAACATTAGTCCCACAAGGATTTTATTATGATCAAATTTGGTACAGGTGGCTGGCGCGCCTTTATTGGTGAAGAGTTTACCAAAGACAACGTCTGTCTAGTGGCTCAATCACTTGCCAACATCATTAACCACGAAAATGTGGCTAACAACGGGTTCGTTATCGGCTACGACCGCCGCTTTCTTTCTGACAAAGCCGCACGTTGGTTTGCGCAAGTCTTAGCAGCGAATGGCGTGGTGGTAAGCTTTATCGATAAGTTTGTTCCCACCCCTATTGTGATGTTCAAGGCCAAAGAGATGAATTGCGCCTATTCGGCGTGTATTACGGCATCCCACAACCCTGCGGACTACAACGGCATTAAAGTGTTCATTGAAGGTGGACGAGACGCTGATGAGGTGATCACACAAAAGATTGAACAGCAAATCGCGTCACTGACGCTTGCCGATGTAAAACACGTCGAATTTGAACAAGCGCTGCAAGATAAATCGATTGTCATCATAAATCCAATGAATGAGTTTGTGGATTCAATCATCAATTTTATCGATATTGAAGCGATCAAAAAAGCCAACCTGCGTGTGTTGATTGACCCCATGTTTGGCGTCGCGAAAAATGCATTGCAGACGGTTCTGATCAATGGCCGCTGCGATGTGGATGTGATCAATGATGGCAAAAACCCCGATTTTGGCGGTTTAATGCCTTCCCCTAATGCAGCGACTCTTTATCGTCTCAAACATTTAGTGGCCGCAGAAGGTTACGATATTGGGATAGGTACCGATGGCGATGCAGACCGACTTGGTATTATTGATGAGAAAGGCAACTTCATCCATCCTAATGAAGTACTGATCCTGCTTTACTACTACCTGCTTGAATATAAGGGTTGGAAAGGATCCGTGGTGCGTAATATCGCCACCACCCACCTGCTGGATAAAATTGCCGCTGACCACGATGAGAAAAGTTTTGAAGTCCCCGTTGGCTTTAAACACATCAGCTCACAAATGGAAGCGGATGATTCACTGATTGGTGGTGAGAGCTCCGGCGGTTTAACCATTCGTGGACACATCAAAGGTAAAGATGGGGTTTTTGCATCGAGTTTGTTGGTTGAAATGATCAGCGTGACAGGTAAAAAACTCTCCGAATTACTGGGGGAAATTTACGCGAAATACGGTTACGCCTACACCGCAGAAGGTGACTGTAAATTTAAAGCCGCACAAAAAGAGTCGTTGTATAACAAAATCTACGTTGAGAAACAGTTGCCTCAATTTGAGTATGAGATTGAGAAAGTCAGTTACGAAGACGGAGCCAAAGTCTACTTTAAAAACGGCGGCTGGGTTATTGCTCGTTTCTCTGGCACTGAACCATTGCTACGCATTTTTGCCGAAATGGCGGATAAAGACACTGCAGAACGTGTTCTTCAACAGGTGAAAGATTTTCTATCGTTATAGCTTTTACCCACTTCGACTCAAATTTGAGTCGCTATACCCGCACAGTATGAAGAGGTTGTAGGTATATCGATGAAGAACACTTGCCCGGCGTCACGCCGGGCTTTTTTTAAAAAGCCAACACACCTTGCGTATCAATGCTGACTGCAACATTTTGCCCAACGCTCAACGGCTGTGAAGAACTCGCCAGCAACTTACTGCCATACGCATCAATCACATAACGGCAGTGATCGCCCATGAATTGCTGCTCTAACACGCGGACTTTGCTCTCTTGCTGCGCACTAATTTGAATGTGTTGTGGCCGCAGTAGTAATTCGCATTTGGCTTCAAGCTCAATAGGTTGCTGAGCTTTGGCGTCTACTACACCTAAATCGGTCTCAAATTGCCATTCTGAAATTCGTTTGGCGCTTAAATAACTTCCACCACCTAAGAAATCGGCCACAAATTTACTCGACGGTTGGTAGTACAGCTCTGATGCGGTGCCATATTGCTCAATCACACCGTGGTTCATTACCGCCATTTTATCAGCAAAAGCAAAAGCTTCTTCGCGGCTATGGGTCACAAAAATAGCCGTCACACCCTGCTTTTTAAAAATGTTGCGAATTTCGCCAATCAACTCATGACGAACTTGGGTATCGATATTGGAAAACGGCTCATCAAGCAGCAGTAGATCCGGTTTATACGCCAAGGAGCGAGCAATCGCCACTCGCTGCTGCTGCCCACCCGATAGTTGATGAGGATAACGATCCCCCAGCCCCGCTAAGTGCACTAATGCCAACATCTCTTCGACTTTCGCTTTGCGCTCGGTTTGAGAGAGTTGACGCAATCCAAACGCGATATTTTCCGCAACAGTTAAGTGAGGAAACAGCGCATAATCTTGGAAAATCATCCCTATGTTTCGCGCTTCCGGTGGCAACCAATGTTGACCATCATCAATCGTCACACAATTAAGGCTCATCACCCCAGAGCTGAGTGGCAACAAACCCGCAACGGCTTTCAATAAGGTCGTTTTACCACAACCACTTGCTCCTAATAAACAGACGATTTCTCCCTGTTTTACTTCCAGCGACAGTGATTGTAAAACCGTTTGGTTTTCATATTTGCAAGTCAAATCATGAATAGACAGCGCACAACTCATCAGTGATTTTGCTCCAGTGAACGGTTAACAACGATAAGCGGAATTAAACCAACCGCGACCAAGAGTATCGCAGGCAAAGCAGCCACTTCTAATTGTTCATCCGATGCGTAGTTATAAACATAGGTCGCCAAGGTTTCGAAATTGAACGGACGCAATAATAAAGCGGCATTCAGCTCTTTCATTGACTCAATAAACACCAACAACCCAGCGATAAGCGTACCACGGCGGATCAATGGCAGATGAACTCGCCACAGCATAGCGTTCGATCGATAACCCATAGTTCGAGCCGCCATATCCAAAGAAGGTGAGACTTTATTAAGACTACTTTCTATGCTACCAATCGCCACGGCCGAAAAACGCACCACTAAAGCAAAAATAATAGCAAACATCGAACCAGAAAAGATAAGACCCGGTCGCCCCCACTGCATCGCTTTAGCAACATCATTGACCCAATGATCCATAAACAGCACCGGAACCATCACACCAATCGCTAACACGGTTCCGGGAACCGCATACCCCATAGAAGACAAGCGCATAAAGGCTAAAGTCACCCCGTTGGCGTTCAACCGATGGCAAAAATTCACGACCAAAGCAATCAACACCGCCACCAGCGCGGCCGTCAACGAAACCGTTAAGCTATTGATCGCAAAGTCTTGGAACTCCGAAGTCCAACTTTTCGCAAAATAGTGATAAGCGAATGAGACCAACTGCAATAAAGGCAGCAGAAACGCGAGCGCAACTAGCCCCCAACACCAACACAAAGCGGCCCATTTTTTCCACCCTTGCAACTGATAGCGAAAATCTTCATGGCTGTTAAATTGACTTTGAAATAATTTCTGTTTACGACGGCTATAGCGCTCTGCGCTCAGCAGTAATAATACAATCACCAACATGATGGCGGATATTTTCGCTGCCGCATTCAAATTAGAATAACCGAGCCAAGTGTCATACACCGCAGTCGTTAGGGTATTAACGGCAAAGTAACTCACCGTACCAAAATCTCCCACCGTTTCCATCGCCACTAAGGAGAGGCCAACCGCCATCGCGGGCCGTGCAAGCGGCAGTGAAATAAGACGAAAACTCTGCCACGGAGAGCATTTTAATAGACGAGCGGATTGCAATAAGGAGACGTTTTGTTCCATGAATGCTGCACGGCACAGTAGGTAAACATATGGGTACAGCACCAGCGCAAGCACAATGCTTGCCCCGCCCAAACTGCGAATGTCGGGAAACCAGTAATCACCTGCGCCCCAACCCGTAATATCTCTAAGTAACACTTGCACTGGGCCTGCGTAGTCAAACCAACTGGTAAAGATGTAACCGATAATGTAGCCGGGCATCGCAAGTGGTAACACCAAAGCCCATTGTAAAATGCGTTCGGTAGGCAGCTTACACATCGCCATTAACCAAGCACTGGGAATGCCAAATAGCAAAGAAAGCCCCATCACACAGAACGTCAATACGACGGTATTAAAGGTATAGGTGGGCATCACGGTTGACATGAGATGAGCAAAAACCTCATCACTTTGTCCCGCAGCGGTAATAAAGATGGCTAAGATCGGCAAAACCAGTAGCACAGTGACACTGGCACTACTGGTTTTCCATAATGTATTTTTTTCTTTCATTGCCTAATTACAATAAGGCTTACTGACACATAAATGCGTTTGCAAATACATCTCATGCCCCTTCAATAGAATAGGGGCACTGTTATACCCCTAGAACCGATTAAAGGTCAAATTTCACTTCATCAAGCAGCTTAATTGCCGCGGCATGATTGTCGGCAATTTTTTCGAGCGGCAGTGGATCTGCTTTAAAATCGCCCCATGAAGCGACTAGTGCAGAACGCTCAACACCTGCTTTTACTGGGTATTCAAAGTTGACGTCAGCGTACATGTGCTGTGCTTTATCGCTGGTCAAAAACTCCATCAGCTTAACTGCGTTTTCTTTGTTAGGCGCGTACTTCGCCATCGCCATACCACTCACGTTAACGTGCGTGCCTTGCGCATTCTGGCCGGGGAAGTTGATGTAGACGGCTTCAGCCCATGATTTTTGCTTATCATCAGCTAACATTTTCCCTAAATAATAGCTATTACCCAATGAGACATCACACAAACCTTCTTTAATCGCTTTAACTTGGT
Organism: Vibrio sp. V19_P1S1T109; assembly: GCF_002241375.1. Lineage (NCBI taxonomy): Bacteria > Pseudomonadati > Pseudomonadota > Gammaproteobacteria > Vibrionales > Vibrionaceae > Vibrio > Vibrio sp. V19_P1S1T109. The sequence continues at coordinate 18,104 of NZ_NDIM01000321.1, forward strand.
CACGATCGTTACCTTGAGGCTTACGTGCTAAATTTGCTTTGACACCTTCAAGCCAAACTTTAGTGCTCGCTTCGCCTTGCTCTGCAATCATGGATGCAACCAGCGCCACGTTGTAAGGGTGCTTACCACTACGAGTACAGATTTTGCCTTTAAATTCAGGCTTCGCGAGGTCAGCGTAATTGAAGTCATCACCCAGCTTGCCTACGCGATCGCGTGATGAGTAGACGCTACGGGTACGTATTGTTAGTGCAAACCACTCATCTGCGCTATCGCGATATTGGGCGGGAATGTTAGTTTCAATGGTTTTGTTATCCACCGCTTGGACTAAACCTTTTTCAGATAACTCAAAAAGACGGCTAAATTCTGAGGTTAAAATCACATCAGCAGGGCTGTACTCACCCTCTTGTACCAATTTCTCAGCAATCCCTTCTTTCGCAAACTTCACATTCACTTTAATGCCCGTTTGTTGAGTGAACTCTTTAAACATCGGCTCAATCAAAAATGGTTGGCGGTATGAGTAAACGTTAACCTCCTCTGCCGCCATCGCGCTCGGAGCCATCACACTACATGCCATCGCAGACAGAGTAAGCAGTTTCTTCATTTCTAGTTCCCTTTAAAATTGGTAATGATAATGTTTATCAGTTTCGTTATTATATTGATGATAGATTGAAAAACAATTCAATCAATAAAAAAACCTGCCTTAATCGGCAGGTTTTTAGGTAGGTTATCTGTAAGGAAATATTACTTTATTGTCACGAATTCTGGGTAGGCCCCCACCCCACAGTCGTGCATATCCATCCCTTCTAATTCTTCTTCTTCCGAAACTCGAATGCCTATCGTTGCCTTCAGGATGCCCCAAACCACAAGGCTTGCACCAAATACCCAAGCGAAAATCACTGCGGCTCCAAGTAGTTGAGCGCCAAAGCTCGCATCAGTATTGCTGATTGGCACAACCATTAAACCGAACAAACCACATACGCCATGTACTGAAATTGCGCCCACAGGATCGTCAATTTTCACTTTATCAAGGGCTATAATGCTAAACACAACCAACACACCCGCTACAGCACCAATCGCTACCGCATACAGTGGTGATGGAGAGAGAGGATCAGCGGTAATAGCCACTAACCCGGCCAACGCACCGTTGAGTACCATGGTTAAATCCGCTTTACCCCAAGTGGTTTTACACACTAATAGAGCCGCGATAGAACCCGCTGCTGCAGCGGCATTGGTGTTGAGGAAAATCTGACCAACCGCTGTTGCGTTTTCAAAATCAGACAGCATTAGTTGTGAACCACCGTTAAAACCAAACCAGCCAAACCACAGGATAAATGTACCCAAAGTCGCAAGTGGCATGTTGGAGCCCGGAATAGGGTAAATTTCACCATTTTTACCGTATTTACCTTTACGTGCTCCCAACAAGATGACCCCAGCTAGCGCCGCCGATGCACCCGCTAAGTGAACAATACCAGAGCCGGCAAAATCACTGAAACCGGCAGCTGAAAGAAAGCCACCACCCCAAGTCCAATAGCCTTCCATTGGGTAAATGAATGCGGTCAAAATGACGGAAAAAATAAGGAACGACCACAATTTCATTCGCTCAGCGACAGCGCCAGAAACCACCGACATCGCGGTTGCCACAAACACCACTTGGAAGAAAAAGTCTGATTCAAGGGAGTGATCCGCGCCTTCTGCTTGGCTACCTATCAAGGAGCCGAATGAAGGCAGCCAGCCTGCTTCTGCGTTATCAACATACATAATGTTGTAACCAACCACTAAATACGTGGTACAGGCAATCGCGTACAAACAAAAGTTTTTGGTTAAAATTTCAGTGGTGTTTTTAGAACGAACTAAACCCGCCTCTAGCATGGCAAAGCCAGCCGCCATCCACATCACCAACGCACCCGAAATCAAGAAAAAAAACGTATCGAGTGCGTAACGTAGCTCTGTTACCGTTGCTGCTAATTCCATAATGGTTATCTCCAATCCTTTGAATCTTTACAGTGCTTCACTGTCCATTTCGCCAGTACGAATACGCACAGCTTGGCTGAGGTCATACACAAAAATTTTTCCGTCACCAATTTTTCCGGTGTGCGCCGCTTTGATAATCGCCTCTATCACGCGATCGACATTTTCAGCTTGTGTCGCTATTTCTAATTTCACTTTAGGCAGAAAATCGACTTGATATTCCGCGCCTCGGTAGAGCTCGGTGTGCCCTTTTTGGCGACCAAAGCCTTTCACTTCGGAAACCGTCATCCCTTCGATGCCGACATCGGCCAAAGCTTCACGCACATCGTCTAACTTAAATGGTTTAATTATCGCGTTGATCAGTTTCATTGCATCCTCTCACAAGCAGTAGTCCGTTTACGATCAATACAATCCAAGCCGCGTGCCAACTTTTTAACTTAATGATTTTAAAAGATTTGCAACCATTTCTTATGCCAAAAAGAAAAGGGTTGCACAAATAAGGTGCAACCCTTTCCCACAAATAAAGCGAAGTGTTTAATCTTCACCAGTTTTGTGCAGCGCTAAGTGAAGTCCGCAGGTGAGTAACGTACAAATTCGCACCACTGCTTGATCATCAAAGCAAAATCATCAATGCCGCAGCTTGCAGTGCTTTCACAATCGTAAAAATCAAACTCACTGTCACTATCAAGCGCTTCACCATGCGTCAAAACATTGGCCTGAACCGTGACCTCATCGGCAAGAATCATCACGCTGATTTCCTGCCCCTCAAGCGTCTGCTCTTGATTAAATGCACGTTTCGATGCTGCCATTAGCGCAATAACTTGATCTATTTTGGGAAGATCGTTGCTGATCTCCTCTTGTAGCCAACGGCCAATAATTTCGTGCCCCATCGAAAAAGAGCAGTAATAGCTCCCATCTAGGGTGTTTTTTTTAAATTCGTAGTCCATCGGGTTCTCGATATTGGTGCTTGGGGATACGGATAACTTTGTTATTATCGGTGATTATGGCTAACGAAACCACTTGAGATTATGCAGATCACAGAAACCACCGCACGCCAGATTGTAGAAAGAGCGATGAAGATCATCACTTATTCAGTCAACGTAATGGATGAAAAGGGACGCATTATTGGCTCAGGTGATCCCACTCGTTTGCACCAGAAACACGAAGGGGCGATTTTAGCCATCAATGAAAATCGAGTGGTTGAAATTGATCATGCCACCGCCAGTTACCTAAAAGGCGTTAAACCCGGCATCAATTTCCCCATCATTTATCAACAACGAGTGATCGGCGTGGTTGGAATTTCCGGTAACCCAACGGAGGTTCACCGTTATGGCGAGCTGGTCAAAATGACGGCGGAGCTTATCGTTGAACAAGCCGCACTGATGGCACAAGTACAGTGGAATAAGCGCCACCGTGAAGAGCTGCTATTACAACTAATTCAAGGTGCCACTCTCAACGAAACACAGCTCAATTCAATCGCCGAGCGATTAGGGCTCGACCTTTCCCAGCCGCGTATCGCTGCCGTGGTCAAATTGATCCCAGATAACGATACCGCCTTATCGCTAGAACACTTACAGCAGTTGGTGCATCTGCTGGAATACCCTGAACGGGACAATTTGGTGGGGATCATTTCAGTTTCTCACAACGAAGTAGTGGTTTTAAAACCCATCTCACTCACCGAAAAAGGTTGGTCACAAGAGGCCGAAACTAAACGAGTCAATCAACTGTTGAAGCGAGTGAAAAAAGAGGGCAAATTCACCATCAAAATTGCACTAGGTGATTATTTTCCAACGCTCTCTGGGCTGGCTCAATCTTATCAAACCGCCAAGTTGACGATGCAAGCCTCCCACCATAAACAGGGAGACGTCTTCTTTTATCAAGATGATAAGTTACCTGTACTGCTCAATAGCGTACAGCATGAGCCATGGAGCCGCGAGCAGTTACGCCAACCTTATACCCTGCTGGAACGGTATGATACTAAGGGAATATTAATTAAAACCCTCCGCCATTATTTTGAGCAAAACTGCGATGTTCATCAAACTTGCCAAGCACTGCATATTCACCGTAATACCTTGCGCTATAGGCTTGAAAAAATTGAGCAAGTAACCGCTTTAAAATTCAATCAGTTAAATGACATTACTCACCTTTATTTGGCTTTATCTTGCTTCAAATAAAAACATAAAATTGTGCATTTGCACAATTAATCAGTCGCGTCAAAGCCAGTAATCTGTGCAATAGACCGAAGACTCTTTTATTTTTGCTCCCTATATTGCAGCCAATCACTGATAAAAAATATGGATATAGAAGATGATTGAAGTTTCAACTCTCGGAGCTCTGGCCGCATTAGTCGTAGCTATCACGCTCATTCTAAAAAAAGTACCACCCGCCTATGGCATGATCATCGGCGCGTTGGTCGGTGGCGTGATCGGCGGTGTATCGCTGACCGACACCGTTGCTCTGATGATTGGTGGCGCACAAGGCATTGTGACCGCAGTACTACGCATTCTTGCAGCAGGTATTTTGGCTGGTGTATTGATTGAATCAGGCGCTGCCACTTCCATTGCAGAAACCATAGTGAAAAAGGTTGGAGAAACTCGCGCTTTATTTGCCTTGGCCTTAGCAACCTTAATTTTGACTGCGGTCGGCGTGTTTGTCGACGTAGCAGTAATCACCGTATCTCCTATCGCTCTGGCGATCGCTCGCCGTGCCGATCTCTCCAAGGCGGCCATTCTGCTAGCGATGATTGGCGGCGGTAAAGCGGGTAACGTAATGTCACCTAACCCTAATGCGATTGCCGCAGCCGACGCGTTTAACGTGCCACTTACTTCTGTAATGGCGGCGGGTATTATTCCTGGGATCTGCGGGCTTATTGTGGCTTACTTGATTGCCAAACGTTTAGTCAATAAAGGAAGTAAAGTCTCCGCCAGTGAAGTCGTTGCGGTGGATCATTCTAGGCTACCCCGCTTTAGCTCAGCGATCATCGCACCATTAGTGGCGATTGTGTTACTCGCACTACGCCCTATCGCTGGCATCAATGTGGATCCTTTAATTGCACTCCCATTAGGCGGGTTAGTCGGTGCGGTCGTGATGGGACGATTTGCAGACACTAACCACTTCGCGGTTTCAGGTTTAACACGCATGGCTCCGGTTGCGGTTATGCTGCTTGGTACTGGTACTTTAGCCGGCATCATCGCCAATTCAGGTCTTAAAGGCGGTTTAATCGAAGTACTGACCGCTTCTGGGTTACCTTCTTACCTGCTTGCACCGATCTCAGGTGCAATGATGTCACTGGCAACCGCTTCAACCACCGCAGGTACAGCCGTTGCCTCCAGCGTCTTTAGCTCCACTATACTCGAGCTAGGCGTACCCGCGCTGGCAGGGGCTGCCATGATCCATTCAGGTGCGACCGTACTTGATCATATGCCACACGGTAGTTTCTTCCACGCCACGGGCGGAGCGGTACATATGGACATTCGTGAGCGTCTCACCTTAATTCCTTATGAATCGGCAGTAGGTTTAGTGATTGCCTTCATTTCTGTGATGATTTTTGGCGTATTTGGTCTGTTTGTTTAACGCAGTTAAGGTGTTAAAAAATGAAAATTGTTATTGCTCCAGATTCTTATAAAGAGAGCCTAACGGCAATGGAAGTCGCCACCGCGATAGAGAATGGATTCAAACAAGTGTTACCCGATGCGCACTACATTAAGTTACCGATGGCCGATGGCGGCGAAGGGACGGTCCAATCACTGGTTGATGCCACTAATGGATCGATTGTTACCACAACGGTGACGGCGCCGCTAGGTGAGCAAGTCGAGGCTTTTTATGGCTTAATGGGTGATGGTAAAACAGCGATCATTGAGATGGCGGCCGCATCGGGCTTACACCTGGTGCCGCCAGAGCAACGCAACCCAATGAACACCACCAGCTACGGTACTGGTGAGCTGATTAAAACCGTGCTTGATCAAGGTGTTGAACACATCATCATCGGCATTGGTGGCAGTGCAACCAACGATGGTGGCCTCGGCATGGCGCAAGCCCTCGGCATTAAACTGCTTGATTCAGATGGTAATCCATTAGGCTTTGGTGGCGGTGAATTGTCAAAACTGGCCTCGATTGATCTCACACTACTGGACCCACGTTTAGCCCGCATCAAACTGGAGGTCGCCTGCGATGTCGATAATCCACTGTGCGGCGTACAAGGCGCTTCGCACGTCTTTGGCCCACAAAAAGGAGCAACACCCGAGATGGTCGCGCAACTTGATGCCAACCTTGCGCATTATGCAAACATCATCAAAACGCAATTAGGTCGTGATGTTAAAGAGATGCCGGGTGCTGGCGCGGCAGGCGGTTTAGGTGCGGCGCTGGTTGGTCTACTAGGAGCGAGCCTTCGTCCGGGCATTGAAATTGTGATGGATGCCGTGAACCTTAGCGATGTGGTAAAGGATGCCGATTTAGTCATCACTGGGGAAGGACGCATTGATAGCCAAACCATTCACGGTAAAACGCCAATCGGTGTTGCGCGCACTGCCAAACTTTTTTCCGTGCCAGTGATCGGCATTGCAGGCTGCTTGTCAGCAGACTGCGCCGTTGTTCACCCACATGGCATTGATGCGGTATTCAGTGTCGTTCCACGCTCGGTCGACTTGCCTACAGCCCTTGCCGAAGCGGCGCAAAATGTAGAAATGACCGCGCGTAATGTCGCGTGTGTTTTTAGCTTGTCTCACAGGCAATAACTATTTCGCTGAATACCATATGACGTTCACACTCATTTTAACTCCATTGACAGAACAACGTTATGAATTATGGGTCAAGTCATTGTTGGCGGAGCATTGCAGCCACCAATCGAACTTAATCTAATGTTATTTCAGCATTGAGTGAGAAGCTAGAATGGTAAAAAGCCACCGAATCGGTGGCTTTTTTATTAGGAGGTTAGCTTGGATAGCTCTTACACCGTTTGCTGGACAATCACACTGTCCGCTTTTTTAGTGTATTGCGTCATACGATGGAAGTTGAGGTAGCGATAGGTATCAGCTGCAGTTGCGTTGATCTGCTTCGCGTACTCTAGGTACTCTTCCAGTGTTGGAATGCGGCCTAAAATGGCACCCACGGCCGACAACTCTGCCGAAGCAAGGTAAACATTCGCGCCAGTCCCTAAACGGTTCGGGAAGTTACGGGTCGAAGTCGACATGACGGTCGCTTTATCGGCAACACGCGCTTGGTTACCCATGCATAACGAACATCCTGGAGTTTCAATGCGTACCCCAGCGCGGCCAAAGATGCCGTAATAGCCCTCTTCGATAAGCTGATCTTTGTCCATCTTAGTCGGTGGCGCAACCCACAAACGTGTGTCTAACTGACCATTGAACTTCTCAAGCAATTTACCTGCCGCACGGAAGTGACCAATGTTGGTCATACAAGAACCGATGAAGACTTCATCAATAGGCGTACCTTGTACATCAGAAAGTAAGCGCGCATCGTCTGGGTCATTTGGCGCACATAAAATCGGCTCTTTAATCTCAGCAAGATCAATCTCAATCACATGTGCGTATTCTGCATCACTATCCGCTTGCATCAACTCAGGATTGGCTAGCCACGCTTCCATCGCCGTAATGCGACGCTCGATAGTACGGCGGTCACCATAACCTTCGGCGATCATCCACTTCAACATAGTGATGTTAGAGTTGAGGTACTCTTCAATTGAGGCTTGTGACAATTTAACCGTACAACCCGCCGCACTGCGTTCTGCCGAGGCATCAGAAAGTTCAAACGCTTGCTCAACCGTTAAGTGCTCAACCCCTTCGATTTCTAGCACACGGCCAGAGAATTCGTTAATTTTCCCCGCTTTCGCCACTGTAAGCAGGCCTTGCTTAATCCCGTAATAAGGAATCGCGTGCACTAGATCGCGCAGCGTGATGCCCGGCTGCATTTCACCTTTGAAACGCACCAAGACAGATTCTGGCATATCCAGTGGCATCACACCCGTTGCGGCCGCAAAAGCAACCAAGCCAGAACCGGCTGGGAATGAAATGCCAAGCGGGAAGCGTGTATGCGAGTCACCACCAGTACCGACGGTATCAGGTAACAACATGCGGTTTAGCCATGAGTGAATAACGCCATCACCCGGACGCAGTGAAACACCGCCACGGTTCATGATGAAATCAGGCAAGGTATGATGGGTATTCACATCAACAGGCTTTGGATAAGCCGAGGTATGACAGAAAGATTGCATGACTAAATCAGCAGAGAAACCAAGACACGCCAAATCTTTCAATTCATCACGTGTCATCGGGCCAGTGGTATCTTGCGATCCAACCGTGGTCATTTTAGGTTCGCAGTAAGTCCCCGGGCGAACACCCGTCACGCCGCATGCTTTACCAACCATTTTCTGAGCCAGTGTATAACCTTTACCTGTATCAGCCACTGCAACTGGGCGACGAAATACTGTTGACGCTTCTAAGCCTAGTGCTTCGCGTGCTTTATCCGTTAAACCACGACCAACGATCAGTGGAATACGGCCGCCAGCGCGCACTTCATCAATCAATACGTCGGTTTTAAGCTTGAACGTAGCAAGCACTTCGCCAGTGTCGTGGTTACACACTTTGCCTTCAAATGGGTAAACATCAATCACATCACCCATGTTGAGTTTGGTAACGTCAACTTCAATCGGCAACGCGCCGGCATCTTCCATGGTGTTGAAGAAGATAGGTGCAATTTTACCGCCGAGCACGTAGCCACCCGCGCGTTTATTAGGCACAAATGGGATGTCGTCACCCATAAACCACAAAACAGAGTTAGTCGCGGATTTACGAGACGAGCCTGTACCGACCACATCACCCACATAGACTAGCTGATGGCCTTTCTCTTTTAGAGCTTCGATTTGAGTGATAGGGCCAATGCTGCCTGCTTTATCGGGTTGAATGCCTTCACGTTCATTTTTCAACATAGCCAGTGCATGCACTGGAATATCTGGGCGTGACCATGCATCTGGCGCTGGTGACAAATCATCAGTGTTAGTTTCGCCAGTAACTTTAAATACGGTTAGCGTGATCTTCTCTTGAAGCGCCGGTTTTGAAAGGAACCATTCCGCGTCTGCCCATGATTGCAACACTTTTTGTGCATGTGCATTAGCCGCTTTTGCTTTCTCTTCAACGTCATAGAACGCATCAAACATCAGTAGAGTACGCGATAGTGCATCAGCCGCAATCGGTGCCAGCTCAGCATCATCAAGCAATGAAACTAGCGGCTCGATGTTATAACCGCCTTGCATAGTTCCGAGTAGTTGCGCAGCTTTTGCGCGGCTCACTAGCGGTGAAGAGACCTCACCTTTAGTGATGGCGGTTAAAAAGCCCGCTTTAACATAAGCGGCCTCATCCACACCGGGAGGAATTCGATTTTCAAGGAGATCAAGCATGAACGCTTCTTCACCTTGAGGGGGATTTTTCAACAGTTCAACAAGTCCTGCGACTTGTTCAGCATTTAGGGGTCTAGGAACAACTCCTTCGGCAGCACGCTCTGCGACGTGTTTACGGTAGGCTTCAAGCACGACTTTTTCCTCTCATTGCGGTTTACCCCATTATTATTG
>NZ_NDIM01000230.1:0-7132 GCF_002241375.1 Vibrio sp. V19_P1S1T109
AATTACAATATTTTGCGTGATAAAAATCACATAATTTTATTTTAATGATCTACATCAACAGATTTAGGTAATTAAATTACACAAATATCAGCAGAAAATGATTATTAGGCGGTAAGGGGAAGAATCTCATCGCCGATTGTGTCATCTCTTCTATACGCTACAGTCGATTTAATGTGACACCAATAAAACAATTCTCAAGCGGTGAGGCTACTCGCTGATTGTCGAGAGTGGTATGCTGTCCACCACTACAAGTCATGCTCAGATCTAGTCGATATCGCTACCAAAGAAACATTTCGCCTGTTCATGATCTGGCAAGCTCGAATAAAAGGAGTATTCCGTGTCTGAGTTCTATTCTGAAATCAGTAAATTGTCATCGGCACCCGTATGGCAATTTTTCGATAAAATCTGTTCCATTCCTCACCCATCTAAGCATGAAGAAGCCTTAGCCCAACACATCATCCAGTGGGCGACAGAGCAGGGTTTAGCGGTACGCCGAGATCCAACCGGCAACGTTTTCATAAAAAAACCAGCGACAGCTGGCATGGAACATAAGAAAGGTGTGGTTCTACAAGCTCATATTGATATGGTGCCGCAAAAAAACGAAGACACGCAGCACGACTTTGCTAAGGACCCTATCCAACCGTATATCGATGGCGAATGGGTAACAGCCAAAGGAACCACTTTAGGTGCCGATAACGGTATGGGTATGGCAGCATGTTTGGCTGTTCTCGCGTCAAAAGAGCTCAAGCACGGTCCTATTGAGGTGTTACTGACGATTGATGAAGAAGCGGGTATGACAGGTGCTTTCGGCCTTGAAGCGGGTTGGTTAGAAGGAGAGATCCTGCTCAATACTGATTCAGAACAAGAGGGCGAAGTGTATATGGGCTGTGCTGGTGGTATTGATGGCGCAATGACTTTTAATATCCAACGACAAGCCATGCCTGCTGGTTACGTAACACATCAATTGATTTTGAAAGGGTTAAAAGGAGGTCACTCTGGGTGTGACGTCCATACTGGCCGTGGGAATGCTAACAAGCTACTGGCTCGCTTTCTTGCTAGTCACGCACAAGAACTTGATTTACGTTTGATCGAGTTTCGCGGTGGTAGCCTACGTAACGCCATTCCTCGAGAAGCGTTTGTCACCGTGGCCATTCCTGCCGAAAATGGGGTAAAACTGGATGAGCTATTTAGCACCTATACCCAGCTAGTGAAAGAAGAGCTTGGACGCGTCGAAACAGGAATTGTCACTTTCAACAACCCGCAAGAAAATGCAGAAAATGTCTTCGCTCTTGTTGATCAACAACGTTTTATTGCCGCATTAAACGCGTGTCCAAACGGTGTGATCCGGATGAGCGATGAAATTGAAGGCGTGGTTGAAACCTCATTGAATGTCGGTGTGATTACCACGCAAGAAAACTCTGTGACTGTGTTATGCCTTATTCGTTCTCTGATTGATTCAGGTCGCCAACAGGTTGAAAGCATGCTCAAATCCGTTGCTGAGCTAGCGAATGCGGAAATTGCCTTTACTGGTGCTTATCCGGGCTGGAAACCAGATGCCGATTCAGAGATCATGGCTATTTTCAGAGACATGTACCAAGGTATTTACGGTCATAAACCGAATATCATGGTGATCCATGCTGGTCTAGAATGTGGTCTTTTCAAAAAACCTTACCCAGAAATGGATATGGTTTCGTTTGGCCCAACCATTAAATTCCCTCACTCACCGGATGAGAAAGTGAAGATCGACACAGTCGACCTTTTCTGGGAGCAAATGGTTGCCCTACTAGAGCATATTCCAGCGAAAGTTTAACCCACTCTGATGTCGAATTCTTCAACCAGCGTGTAATAGCAAGTTGATGAATATCTTGCTTTGGCAGCGGAATTCGGCATCAATCCTTACCTCTTTTTCTATCAATTAATTTTATCGATAAGGCAAATTAATTTCATTAGCGCACATTTTTTGTGACTGCTAGAGTTCGCCCCCTTGAAGTTCCTAGAGTTATTCACCACACTCTCTTCAAGCGATAACACCATTTAAAAGTTGTATCGGGGATGCGGCTACTCCTTAGCGGCGTCTTACATTCTCCAAAAATATTGAAACTGCGATGAAAGAAAAAATGATTGTCGGATGGCGAGAAACTCTCAGCCTTCCAGGGTTAGGTATTGAGCAAATTAATGCCAAAGTCGATACCGGAGCCCGCACGTCGTGCTTACACGCATTTAAGGTAGAGAGCTTCACCAAGGAAGAGACTCTTTGGGTTCGCTTTTGGATCCACCCTGTGCAGCGCAATAATGACAAGATCACAGTGTGCGAAGCTAAAGTCATTGATGAACGAATCGTCCGTGATTCCGGTGGCCATGAAGAGTCACGTTACGTTATTCAATCAGACGTCAGTTTGGGCGGCCAAACTTGGCCCATTGAAATAACGTTAACCAATCGCGAAAATATGGGTTTTCGTATGCTATTAGGTCGCACTGCAATGCACCGTCGAATTTTAGTTAATCCAACTAAATCGTTTTTAATCGCTTTCGAGGAGAGCAAATAATGAAAATTGGTATTCTGTCACGTAATGCTTCGTTGTATTCAACCAAGCGTCTGATTGAAGCGTGTAAAAGCCGTGGCCACCAAGTCAAAGTGATTGATGGGCTGCGTTGCTATATGAATATCAATTCTGAAAAACCCGAAATTCACTTTAAAGGTGAAGAGTTAGCGGGTTTTGATGCAGTCATTCCTCGTATTGGTGCATCCGTTACGTTTTACGGTACTGCGGTATTACGCCAATTTGAAATGATGGGGGTTTATCCCGTCAATGAATCTGTGGCTATTAGCCGTTCCAGAGATAAACTTCGCTCAATGCAGCTATTGTCTCGTCGCGGCATTGGTATGCCAATTACTGGTTTCGCCAGCAAACCCGATGATGTCAAAGACTTACTCGACATGGTCGGAGGAGCACCGGTAGTAATTAAATTACTTGAAGGAACTCAAGGCATCGGTGTAGTGTTAGCGGAAACACGCAAAGCAGCAGAAAGTGTGATCGAAGCGTTCATGGGCCTGAAAGCCAATATCATGGTGCAAGAGTACATCAAAGAGGCCGGTGGTGCCGATATTCGCTGTTTCGTTATTGGCGACAAAGTTATCGCAGCCATGAAACGGCAAGGTGCCGATGGTGAGTTTCGCTCTAACCTACACCGCGGCGGAACGGCCTCTTTGGTAAAAATCACCCCTCTAGAACGTAAGACGGCTATCGATGCGGCGAAGATTATGGGTCTCAATGTTGCGGGTGTGGATCTTTTGCGATCGGAACGTGGCCCATTAGTGATGGAAGTCAATTCATCGCCAGGTCTTGAAGGTATTGAAGCCGCTACTGGTAAAGATATCGCCGGGTTGATTGTCGAATTTATTGAAAAAAATGCGGCAACGAAAGGGACAAAAACACGTGGCAAAGGTTAGGAAAAACACAGCATTTCATTTCCTGGGGGATTCAGTTCCCCCAGGAACGCGCAAGGCAATGGAGCTAGAAGCGGCTAAGCTTTATACACACTCGCCACTCTCTATCCCTATCGAAATCATTAATGGAATATCCACTGGCCCAACCTTAATGGTCAATGCCGCCATCCATGGTGATGAACTGAACGGCGTTGAAATAGTCCGTCAACTGATCAACTCCATCGACCCGCAAAAACTAAAAGGGACACTGATTGTTGTCCCCATCGTCAATGCCTTTGGCTTTATTCATAAATCTCGCTACCTTCCTGATCGACGCGATCTCAATCGCTGTTTCCCTGGAAGTGAAACTGGCTCCCTCGCCTCTCGCATTGCACATACTTTCTTTTCCCAAGTCGCTTTACGTTGTGATTACATCATCGACCTGCATACTGGTGCTATTCATCGCACGAATTTGCCACAAATCCGCGCCGATCTCACTAATCCTGAAACCTTGCGTATTGCCCAAGCATTTGCAACCCCAGTGATCATCGACTCTCCACTGCGTAATGGCTCGCTCAGAAGTGAAGCAGAGAAATCAGGCATCACTGTATTAACTTATGAAGCAGGTGAAGCGCTAAAATTTGAACCTATTGCCATCAATGCGGGTATTGTCGGTGTGAAACGCACCATGCAAGCCATTGGTATGATGCGCAAAAGTCGCAAGGCCGTACCGACATCGATCATCGCAAAATCAACCAGTTGGCTCAGAGCCGAAAGCGATGGCATCTTGCGCACTGTAGTGACGCTTGGCGACAAGGTCGAAAAAGGACAAGTGCTTGCCTATATCAACTCACCGCTTGGTCATGTCGAAGTCGAATTAAGAGCCAATAAGGGTGGTATTGTGATTGGCCAACAAACTCTGCCTCTTGTTAATGAAGGAGATGCCGTATTCCATCTCGCCTACTTCTCGCAAAGCGATGAGATGGTTGAGCAAGTCGTGGGCGATTTTATTGAAGAGGTCGCAGACAGCGATTTAGAACCTCTGACCACGGGACACTTGATGCCACCGTCGATGGTCTAAATAGTCGATAACTCTAAACAATAGAGACACATAAGTTCAATAATAAAGCCCTTATTCAAAGGGCTTTATGCTGTTTAAGCGTGAGTGGGATGAAGAAAGTAACTCATTAACCGAACGAAGCCCAAATCACCGTAGCCACTAATACAGGGCAGACAAATTTCACATACCAAGGCCAGATTTTACCAAACCAACCCAATTGGAACTCAGGGAAACCTTGCTCTAACTCTTTGACCTTCGCCTGACGACGCCACACCCAACCGCCAAATAGGCAGAACATCAGCGCTGCTGTCGGCTGCAAATATTGCGTCGCAACCGTTGCCACTAAGCCAAATAGCGCACCAAAGTTATAAACAATAACGACACTGACTAGCGCAATTAACGCGCCTAATACCCAGCTTGTTGGTGCGCGTTTCGTATTAAAACGCTCGCTGACTAAGGCTACAGGGCATTCCAGCATAGAGATAGAAGAGGTTAACGCGGCGATCGTCAGTAAAGTGAAAAATACGATAGCAAACACCTGCCCCATCCAACCAAGGCTATCAAACATCAATGGCAACACGGTAAAAACGAGCGTATCTGAATTTAGTAAAGAACCGTCAGCGGCATAGATTTCCACACCTTTATGCATCGCAACAAACATCGCAGGCAACACAACAAGGCCAGCAATGAAAGCCACGGCAGTATCAACTAAAGTCACATTTAGTGCCATCTTCGGCAGGTTTTCTTGCTTACTCAGATAAGAGCCGTAAATCAGCATCGAGCAGCCACCAATGGTTAATGAGAAGAAACCTTGCCCCATTGCCGCCAGTAAGAGATGTCTGTCAAAAACCTTTGAAAAATCAGGGACTAAATAGTGTTGTAAACCTTCCATAGCTCCAGTTTGCATCATGATGTAAACAAACAGCACACCAAACAGTACAAACAATGCAGGCATTAAACGCGTTGACCATTTTTCAATCCCGTCTTTAACACCACCTTGCACGATTAGAATCGTCAAAATATAAAACACTAAGGTTCCGAATAAGTTACGCTCAACACTAAACCCTTTCAACCAAACTGTGATTTCCACAAAACCCAATAACTCAGTCATCGCACCGAGTAAAAAGCAGATTAGCCAGCCACCGACGATGCTGTAAAACGCCAGTACAGCACTCGGAACACTCAAACCAATCCAACCGACAAAGCCACCGACCATTTTACCTAGTGGATGAGGCGTTAATGAGCGCATGCTATCAACAGGGTTTGCTTGCCCAAAACGGCCTATCGCCATTTCAACCACTAACATAGGGAAGGCAACGACCATGATCATCACCAAATAAACCAATAAGAATGCGCCGCCGCCGTTGCTTGCCGCTTGGGTTGGAAAGCCCCAGATATTACCTAGGCCAACTGCCGCACCCGCCGCCGCAAGAATAAAACCAAGACGTGAACCAAAATGTTCACGAGAATCAGACTGTGTCATACCACTCACACAAATATCAATAGACTAGTTAGCTAGTACAGTAATACAGGCAATCAAATAGAGCAATTACACTGCTTATTAATTAAACAAGCATTGCAAAAATAAACAGAATTTACTGCGTAAAGATTATTGAACAGGCAATATTAACGGGAGATTAGAGGTGAATTTTTGCACGAGATAACGACCTCTTCCCTGTGCTTTGGCTGCATAAAGTGCTCTATCAGCCACATGAAAGAAATCTAGATAGTGATTCAACTGTGGGGTATCAATTTCAACCCCTCCAACGCTGATTGAAAGCATCTTCTTAGCCGGGGAAAATTGGTGGGTAATGCGCAGCGATTCAACCGATTCGATCAGTCGTTTAGCATAAGCTTGACCATCAATTTCGATGTCGCTCGCCAAAACTACACAAAACTCTTCTCCACCAAAGCGAGCAACCAGTTTTTCACCGCCAAAATCCAATTTTTTTAAGCTGGTCGCAACAGATTTCAATGCTTCATCACCCTCTAAGTGGCCGTAGTGATCATTGAACAATTTAAAATAGTCAATATCGATTAAAAACAATACGATATATCTAAATTGATAATCAACAATATAGCTTTTAAAGACCTTTTCTAAACGACGGCGGTTCGCAATACGTGTGAGTGGATCGTGCTCTGATTGCCATTTTAGTTCACGCCGACTGGTTTCCAGCTCCCATACTATTTGGTTCATCGTACGAGAAAACTCTTTCATTTCCTTTGATATGAAGGAGCGCTCACTAGGCATCTTTCCACCCGATGCTTTAAATTGATCTAGCACTTGATTGGCATCATTGATTGGCTTGACTACTTTATTCGCTACAACTAAGTTCAAGAAAAACATTAGGATAGAGAATGAAGCAAGCCCTGAAAGCTCCTGCCATTGAATAAACGGTGGGACTTTAACGGTATGACTGACTTTAATCAACACAGTAAGACGATTACGATAATCAAGCATTTCAAGGTAAGAGATATTATCTTCATGTGGCGCGGCAACGGTTTGATCATTAAGACTTTTGATCAGCATCACTTCCACATTCACCCCAGTTGCAATCACAAGCTCATTGATAAACTGTCAACTGATCCTTATTAAAAAAAGTAAATGACCTTTGTCGCCCTCCTTTGCATCACTATTGCAAATG
>NZ_NDIM01000372.1:0-7110 GCF_002241375.1 Vibrio sp. V19_P1S1T109
GAGTGAAAGTTTTAAATGCTGTCCGTAGTTAAAATTTTCCATAAATATAAATCGTCCTTAATGGAGTTAAGAATGAAAAAAGTAAGTGTAATTGCTGCCGCAGTGGCTGCTACTCTAGCAGCAGGTTCTGCTTTTGCTGCAGAAACTGATTTTCATGGTTATATGCGTGCTGGATTTGGTGCCAACGCTGACGGTGGTTCTCAGTACTGTTATGGTAATGGTGGTCCAACTGTATTTGGGCATGCAGTTGGTCGTCTAGGTGATGAGTGTGATGTATATGCTGAACTCTCCCTTAATGTAAACAAAGTATGGGAAAGTGCAGAAGGAGATTCTTTCAACTTACATACTTTGGTTGCGTACGGTACTTATGAAAATGGCGGCTTAGATTATCGTGGTAACTCTTTCCAAAGTATCGGTGTTGATCCTGATAGCCCTTGGAATGGACAACGTGCAGCATTCCGCGAAGCTTGGGTTGATTATTCAATGTCTAATGGTATGAAACTTTGGGCTGGTAACCGTTATTATGGTCGCAAAGATATACATATCTTGGATATGTATTATATCAATAACTCAGGCAATGGTATTGGTGTGGAGAATATTGATGTTGGTTTTGGTCAGTTCCATGCAGCTGTTGTTCAACACAAATGGAAAGCTCCATTGTCAGTCGTTGACGATTCAAGTACGCCTATTGATGAATCAGCAGTTTTAGAAAATACACAGGTATATTCTACAGCTAATTCAATTGATTTGCGTTTAACAGGTATTGAAACAAATGATAAAGGTAGCATGGAGTTTATCCTTCTAGCTGCTAAGCCTTCTCATACAGATGCTCAAGAAAAAGCGATTGAAGCCGATGTAGGCAATGCTGGTGATTATGGTTTAGATAAAGCAGGTTTCTCGTTCACTGCCGAGCATACCCAAGGTCACAGTATGGGTTTCAACAAAGCTGTGATTCAGTACAACACTGAAGGTTATGCATGGTCTGGCTTTGTAGGTAACCACCTTGGTGACTCATACAATATGGAAATGGGTCAGGAAGGTCGAAAATCGATTCGCTTGATTGATTGGGGTGTTATCGAAGGTAATAAGTGGGATCTTGGTTATTCTGTAGTTTATGCGCAACTTCTTGATAAAGGCAAAGGTGCATCTAGCGATGCTGAAGATGCGACTGCTTTAAGTGTTGTAGTTCGTCCTTCATACAAATGGTCTGAAACTATGAGTACAGTATTGGAAGTAGGTTATTACCAACAAGACTTTGGTTCTGATTGGAGTGCTGAAAAACAAGACCTGAATAAAGTGACTATTGCACAACAATGGCAAGCAGGTAAAAGCTTCTGGGCTCGTCCTGCAATTCGCGTATTTGCTAGCATGTATGATGGTGATATGGCTGTAGAAAATAATGATGTTATGGTTGGTGCACAAGTTGAAGCTTGGTGGTAATGACTAACATGTTAATGTCTGAATAGTTTAAAGTAGCCAGCAATATGCTGGCTACTTTCATATTTCGAATAGGTCTTTTTATGAATAAAAAAAACTGGTTAGTGCTATATGGATTAACTCTTTTGACAGGTTGCTCTTCTTTGAAAAGTGTATCAAATGAAGTTGTAGGCAATGATGTTAAGGTTGTTTCAAGGGTTGAAAGCATCAAATGGAATACTGTTAACATCCCTAGTTCGTTCTCATTTGTTTTTTCTCCGGGAAGCCAGTTGTTACAAATGGATGGTTTTACTAGTCCTGTGTCTGGATTTTCGTTTCCAAACCCAGGAATTCCGATTATCCTCGAGGTTAATGCGCCAGTTAAAGATCTTTCTGTATTTTCACCAAGTGTGAACATATATGATCAAAATATGAATTTAATTCATAAGTACACATCTGATGTCTTTGGTTATGATCGTAATAACTTTGTTAAAGGTGCCGTATTATTTGGGGAGATTCAGCTGAATATACCAGAATCTATTTCTATGGCACACGTCATTATTTATACTACCCCAAAAGATTTAAAAGAGACGACTACTATTATCCATCCAGCAAAAGCGATGGCTATTTCTAAACGAAATGATCCTCCGGCGATTGATGACCTTCTCGCGAATCACAGTAAATATGGTACTCTTTCTGTATCAATAAGAACTAAGTCTACATTCAGTTTATTTGGTGAGTCAAAATCACCTTCAGCTCCAAATATTCCAAAACCAGTGCCAGCCCTAAAAGTTGTTAACGTTCTACCTGAAACTCAAAGTTATTATTATCAGGTAATTGAATTAGCGGTAAAAGCGAACGATATCGCCAAAGCACTGAGCCTACTTGATGAAGCCAAAGCGCTAGGTATTGATGGAGCACAAGAAGTCTTTGTTAAAGCCGTGAACGAGAAATAATTAAAGATCGTACTACGGGCGTCCCTATGTGTACGCCTTTCTTTTTCTAGTCTCAAAATTCTGAGCTTCGATTACTAAATATGACAAGCGAATTATCACTTCTCTCACTTTAGAACTCACTAGATCATTCAATGCAGAGATAAATATCATGGAACCCAAATGGTGGCATAGCGCTGTGGTATACCAAATATACCCGCGCAGTTTTTACGATTCTAATCACGATGGTATCGGCGATTTAAATGGCATTATTAGTAAGCTTGATTACCTTGCAGAGTTAGGCATTAACGTTATTTGGCTATCTCCTGTTTATCAATCTCCAATGGATGATAACGGTTATGATATTTCTGACTACCAAGCAATAGCTCAAGAGTTTGGTTCCATGGAAGATATGCAGCGTTTACTGAGCGAAGCACAAAAACGCAATATTAAGATAGTGATGGATCTTGTTGTTAATCATACATCGGATGAACACCAATGGTTTTTACAAGCTAAGCAATCACGAGACAATCCGTATCGAGATTACTACATTTGGCGGGATGCAAAACCGGATGGCAGTGCGCCGGATGATACAGGGTCAATTTTTGGTGGCAGTGCTTGGCACTGGGATGAGCAAACGCAGCAATATTATTTCCACCTTTTTTCTAAACGTCAGCCAGATCTGAATTGGGAAAACCCTAAAGTGCAGCAAGAAGTGCACAGCATGATGAACTGGTGGATTGAACAGGGCATTGGTGGTTTTCGATTAGATGTTATTGATTTAATTGGCAAAGAAATTGATAAGGGCATTACTGGTAATGGCCCGCGCTTGCATCCGTTATTACAGCAAATGAATGCCGCCACCTTTGGTAATCAAGATCTGCTGACCGTGGGAGAAACTTGGGGAGCCACACCAGACATTGCAAAACTGTACAGTGCGCCGAGTCGTCGTGAGTTATCGATGGTTTTCCAATTTGAACACATCACTTTGACGTGGGAGCATGGTGACAAATGGAACCCTATTCCGTTAGATCTTAAGCAGTTTAAACAGGTATTAACCAAGTGGCAGATTGAGCTTGCCGATCAGGGTTGGAATTCATTATTTTGGAATAATCATGACCTGCCACGCGCTGTATCTAAGTATGGTGATGACAAACGCTACCGAGTTGAATCTGCGAAAATGTTGGCAACGAGCTTACACTTTCTGAAAGGCACGCCTTATATTTATCAAGGCGAAGAGATTGGTATGACGAATGTGGCCTTCGATTCGCTCGATCAATACCGAGACATCGAGACGTTAAATTTTTATCGTGTGAAGACAGAATCGGGCGTTTCTCATCAACATATGCTGGATGCTATTCATCAAAACAGCCGTGATAACGCTCGAACGCCAATGCAATGGTCAGCGGATAAACACGGCGGATTTACTCAAGGTTCTCCGTGGATAGAGGCGAATCCTAACTACCTAAAAGTCAATGTTGAACAAGCGCTCGCTGATAAACAATCGATTTACCATCACTATAAAAAGTTAATTGCACTGCGTAAAAAACACCTGTCCATCGTCTATGGATCGTTCACGCCTTTATTTGAAGAACATGATCAAGTGTTTGGCTATGTGCGCGAGTACCAAGGTGAGCAAATTGTCGTGATCAGTAATTTTTCATCGGCCACGGTTTGTTTAACAATACCCGAAAAGTTTCAATTGAGAGCGGTGGAGTGTTTGAGCTCTAATTATCAAGAGATTGAAAAATTAGAAGAAAATCTAGTACTCGAGCCTTATCAATCCATCGCGGTTTTGATGAGAGAGTAAAGTGAGTGGCTCATTTTTGATCTGGAATGAACGCAGCGATTTGGCTGCGTTTTTTCATTCATTGACCCAAATCGGAATCTATTCCTCAATTAGTGTGATTGTGCGTAACACTCTTGAAAAGAGTACGGTACTATCTTAGTGCTAAGGCTACGTGGCTTAATTAATCCACGAGCATTAGATATAGAGTGGCCTCTCTGTTTTGGATGAACGGATTTGACTGTTTCGTATGCTTTAAATGGTTCGAGACAGAATGAATGTGGTCAGACTTTTTCAAAGATTGAGAAAAATGGTCGATAATGAAGTTAATCAGCTAAATAAGATTTGAATCAATGAGCACTATTGGGATTGCCATAGGCGCAACCGGGTTATCACTTATCCTCATCTTCGTGTGGATGTTTTCGCTCTCTTTGCGCAAAAAACGCTTAGAGGAAGAGAGAAAAGAGAGAGAAATCGCTTATCGCAAAGCGATAGAAAAATCACGTGAACAAGAAAGACAAGATCGCTTGTTTAAGGCCGAAACAGGCCATGTGCCGACGATTTTGTATTTAGCGAAAGAAGCCGAACGAACCAACCTCAAAGAGGCGATGTACTGGTATGACAAAGCGGCAAATTATGACAATGTTACGGGAATGTATGGTGTTGTTCGGATTTGCCAAAAGTTTCGAGATGATCTGATTTTGCGGGAAAAAGAGAAGTTTTGGCAGACTTGTATTGCAGGCATTGAAGGTAACTTAACCGCAAAGTATGAAACTGGCATGGCCTATATTCATGGCCGTGGCGTGGAAGCGAATACTGCGAAAGGAGTCTCGTTAGTACAAGAGGCTGCGGAAGCGAATTTGCTCGACGCTGTGATTTTTATGGGGGATTGGTGTGTTTCACATGACAATATTGCGCCATCACCAGCGGATTCAACATTTTGGTATTCCAAAGCCGCGAAGCTAAATAGCCCGATAGGACAGATGAAACTAGGCTTGAATTACCTTAAGGGTGTTGGTGTCGCAATGGACCACAGTAAAGCTTGTTATTGGTTAGAGCGAGCTTCTGAAAAAGGTCATGTAGAGGCGATGTATCACGCAGGAGAAGCTTGGATAGATAAAGGTTCAAATGGCAATGCTATTGCTTATATTTGGTTATTTTTATCGGCTCATTTTGGTTTTGAACCAGCAAAGGTGCTAAGAGATCAAGTGGGCTCACGTATCGGTGTCGATTCTGTTGTGGGGTTGCAATCGTTGGCCAAACCACTCATGAAGAAAATCGGTGCGGGTACTGTAAGTAAACACTCAATTATTAAGGCGCTGAACAAGCTCTACAAACGTGGGATCCCTATCCCAGAGAAAGGGGAGTTGCCTGATGAAGACGATCTCTCATTGAGCGTAGGGGCGGATGCCTCCGAAGAGCTTTTGTCATCCAGCCCATCTGATGATCATGAGGTTCTAACGCGATTAGATTTCTCCAATACTTCAATGGACAGGTAATGCTGGATCGATAAAGTGGCTAAGCACTGTAAATAAAAAATCTCTGAAATAAAAATCCCCAGCGAATCGGCTGGGGATTTTTGTTGGTATCGGTTTTAGTGTATCGAATGATTATGCTGATTTATTGTGCTCAGCTTGGCAAACCGCAGCAGTGAAGACAACATCTGTGGAGCTGTTGAGCGCTGTTTCAGCTGAATCTTGAATCACGCCTATGATAAAGCCAACGGCAACAACCTGCATTGCTACGTCATTTGAAATGCCAAATAACCCACATGCGAGCGGGATCAGCAGCAGTGAACCACCGGCCACACCGGATGCGCCACAGGCAGAAACAGCAGCAACGATGCTCAGTAGCAAGGCTGTCATCAGGTCAATTTCAATACCTACTGTGTTTACTGCCGCTAGGGTGAGAACCGTGATAGTAATGGCGGCACCAGCCATATTAATGGTCGCGCCGAGTGGGATCGAGACTGAATAAGTATCTTCATCCAGTTTTAGTTTCTCACACAACGCCATGTTTACTGGGATATTGGCGGCGCTTGAGCGTGTGAAAAATGCGGTGACACCACTTTCACGCAAGCACTGGAACACCAATGGATACGGGTTTTGGCGAGTTTTCGCGTACACAATGATTGGATTGACAACTAATGCGATGATCAACATAGCACTGAGTAATACGAATAAAAGGTTGGCATAACCAGCCAAAGATTCAAAGCCAGTCGTGGCAAACGTGGATGCAACCAAGCCGAAAATACCAAACGGTGCTAGGCGAATAATAAAACGCACAATTTGTGAAACGCCGTGGCTTAAATCTTCAAATACGGCTTTAGTTGTTGCTGAGGCATGGTGTAAAGCTAAGCCCAACCCAACAGCCCATGCCAGAATGCCAATATAGTTTGCACTCATTAGAGCATTGACAGGGTTATCAACCAGCTTAAACAACAGGGTATTAAGCACTTCAGCGATGCCTTGAGGAGGCGTTGCACCTTCTGCCCCCGCAACCAATGTTAAGGTTGTAGGGAAGATAAAGCTCAATACAACGGCAGTAAGAGCGGCGGTGAAGGTCCCAAAAAGGTAAAGCACCACGATTGGGCGCATATAAGTGTGTTGGTTTTTCTTTTGGTTTGCGATGGACGCGGCGACCAAAATAAACACGAGGATCGGCGCTACGGCTTTAAGTGCGCCAACGAAAAGGTCGCCAAGTAGGCCGACGCTTTTCGCATCATCGGGTGAAAGGGTTGCTAATATCCCACCGAGAACGATACCGGCGAGTATTTGCAGAACCAAATTGCCACGCGCAAAACGGGCGAAAATATTGTTGCTTTGCATAGTTATCCCTGCAATAAATCGAATTACATCCTGCATGACCTAAATACTACGAAGTCATAGCATCGGTTATGGTAGACAAATAGAGTTATAGTGACATCAGTGAGCTCCACTGAAGGGGGTAATGATATCTACGCGGGATATTGTGTCT
>NZ_NDIM01000123.1:0-6916 GCF_002241375.1 Vibrio sp. V19_P1S1T109
AGATAAAGATGTCTGGATGGCTAGAATATCCATCTAAACTGACCTACAGACAAGGTGCAATTATTCAACTTGTTTATTAAAAAAATTCATGTTGATTGCAGAGAGCTTTAATTGACATCAAGATAAATAGACGTCTAGATGTTTACAGCTCCATATTAAAAGCGTAACTTAGCTCAGAACAGCAGAATGGTCACCGTGTTGATGCAACCCACGATATGGTATCAACCACCGTTCTCTCAAAGGGATGAAGGAAAATAATGGCAATGATTGAACTTAAGCATCTGAAGACTTTAGTTTCTTTAAGGGACAGCGGCTCACTCACCTCAACAGCTACCGCGCTCCATTTGACGCAATCGGCCCTTTCACATCAGATTAAAGATCTCGAAACACGCATTGGCGGGCCACTGTTTTTACGTAAAACTCGCCCAGTGAAATTTACCTCAGAAGGAGAGATCCTACTGAAACTGGCTGACGAGATCCTGCCAAAGCTGGCCAGGGCTGAAAATGACTTGGCCAGTTTGAAAGAAGATGTCAATGGGCGCTTACACATGGCGATTGAATGCCACTCTTGCTTTCAATGGTTGATGCCAGCGCTGCGCGAATATCAGCTTGCTTGGCCAAGTGTGACGTTAGATTTTTCGTCCGGCTTTGGCTTTGAACCTTTACCCGCATTGCTGGCTGGCGAACTTGATTTGGTCATCACTTCCGATATTTTGCCTCGCTCAGAGGTACATTACGAACCACTCTTTGATTTTGAAATGCGCCTTATCACCTCTACAACTCACCCACTTGCAGGAAAATCGGTGATTGAGCCAGAGGATCTCGCCTCACAAACGATGCTCACTTACCCCGTACAAAAGCAGCGTTTGGATGTGGTGAAACACTTTCTACAACCTGCTAGTGTTGAACCCGCGAAGTGGAAACAAGCCGACAACACTTTGATGCTAGTACAAATGGTCTCTGCTGGATTAGGTGTGGCAGCACTGCCAAATTGGGCCATCAGCGAGTTCTCTAGGCAGGGGCTTATCACCAGCAAGCCACTAGGGAAAGGTTTATGGCGTCGACTATTTGCCGCAACACGCCACAGCGAAAAAGATCGCCACTATTTACAAGCTTTTTTTGCCACCGCGCGCCAACAATGCAAAAGCCATCTTGACGGGATCAAGATGGCTTAAACTATTCGTCGTGTCGACATGGCTATTTGAATGACAGTGCGGTTGGTTAACTGTCACTGCACGCTGCTTAGCACTAGCGTTGGTTCGCTTTAAATTGGTTGGTCAGTGGGTCGTATTGGTAACCTAAAACATCCAGCTTACCGACTACATTTTCTCTATCCATTTCATACATACTGGCAAGCTCTTCGAAGCTGTCACACTCTAAGCGTAGCTTCTCATTGACGATGCCAAGTAATATATTGCTATCAAAACGGCTGACGTTACTCAAATCCATGGCTCACTCCTATAGCAAAGAGACCACTAAAGACTAGCGGTAAAATTCGCACTAAAGAGTGACCCAGGTCTAGAGATTAAACAAACCTTGAAAACAAATACTGGCTGCCAGCATCAATAACAAGGCTGCCGTTAATTGAATTTTCTCAGCGCTTTTGGCAAACAGGATATGCCAGCACCACACGATAATACCTGCAATCATGAAACCGAATGTCGTTAGTAACGGCAATGTTGCTTGAGCCAACGTTTCATCATCTAACCCGTACGCGTGCGGCACAACGCATAAAGCGATCCCCATCGAGCAGAGAATGCCCACAACGGGTAGAACTCGATGGAAAGCTTGTAAACGCGAGCGCGCTATCGTTAGTAGAAGGTGCGAGAAACTCGCGCCCAACAAACCAACCAACAGCAACATGGCAATAGAAGCTGACCAATGACCCTGCTCTGATATCTGAATCGCGACATAAGCCAAGGCAAGGCCATTCGCCAAATACAGTGCCCATAACGGGCCTTCATCTCGAGTTTTCTTGGTTTGAACTTGTGAATAGAAATAGAAGATGGAAAAGACGACCAAAAAGGCTTCAATTTTTAGTGAAGCCACTGCCAACCAAAGCACACCAATAGCTGGCAATACGCGATGAATACGGCCACGTTGTCCAGGACAAATATCCCCTTTGACCAGCACTAACGTCAGTAAGATTTGCGCACCGAGCAGCATGGGTGAAAAAACAGAAAGTAAGGTTTGAATCATAATCGAAACATCATCTGGAAACATCTGGGCGCGATAATAGCAAAGAGTAAGCGCGAATGCCCAGAGAAGGTTACTGACTTTCGGCCAAATACCTCAGCACGTCCGCTTGAGTCAATAAGCCTTTGTAACGAGTGTTATCGACCAGTACCCATGGAAACGCATGTCCTTTTTCGATCAAATTCACCACTTGATTCAGCTCGGTGTACGCGTCAAGCTGAGTGAAATGAAATTTCATGATCTGATTCACGGGCTTACGCCATACGGCCGCTTCACGCGTGGTTTCAAGATCGGTCCCCATGTTTGGCGTCAGATATAAATTGAGTGAGGCTACATCGACAATGCCGACACACTCTCCTTGATTGACGACTGGCAGCACATCAACTTTAGTCGCTTTAATATACTGATAAGCAAGAGAGATTGGCTCACTGGGATCCAGATGTGGTTTCCCCTCTTTGAACAGATTGAGCAAACAGTTGGGCTTTCGCTCTTGTTCCACTTTAGCGCCTGAATACGCAAAACGGTTACGATACTCCTTAGCCCGAACCAGTTCCTTAAGCGGTAGTGGTTTTGAAAAAATATAGCCTTGTATGTAGTCAATACCCAATGATTTAAGCACCCAAACCTCATGCTCTGTTTCCACCCCTTCAGCAACCACTTTCACGCCGAGTGTGTGCGACAGCTCAGTGATCATTTTAACAATACTGTACTTATTGCTGTTGACCTGAATGTCTGTGACAAACTCGCGATCTATTTTTAAATAATCAAAATTGCAATCACTGAGGTAGGTAAAAGAGGAATAACCCGTACCAAAATCATCAATCGCAACCGTTACGCCGCGCGATCGAAGAGCATTGAGGGCATCAACCTGATGAGATTGACTATCAAAATAGGCGCTTTCGGTTAGCTCAATGGTGACTGATTGAGGCGTATCCGTGTAGCGATCAATGATCTCCATGGTATTGGTTAAAATCTGCGTCGCATCCATTTTGGTATTGAAAGAGCGGTTGATCGTTACCCCAACACCTTGGCCAAACAAGGTTTTTATCTTTGGTAAATCTTGCAAAGACAAGATACTGACACAACGATCAAGCTCGGCAATCAAATCCAGATCTTCCGCGATACCAATCATTTCTTGCGTGGTAAAAGGTAAATCGGGCACAGGCTTAAAACGGCATAACGCTTCGAATTTCGCAATGTTCCATGTTTTAGTATCGACAATCGGTTGGTAGTGTATCTCCAAGTCCTTCTGCGCAATTGCTTTAGCGACTCTGTCTTCCAAGTTTTTTCTACGTTTCACTTGTTGATGTATTTCACTGTGATAGAAACTGATGTTACGCGCTTCCCCTGCATGTTGTTCAAGCATCGCTTGCATCGCATGCGTCACCATTCGAGCTGGCGTTTTTGCATCGAACCCTAAAACAGACACACCAATTCGGCCATTAATAATCGCGGTATGTGAGCTGGATTCGTTCTTTAATTCTTTCATAAAGAGGCGGATCGCATGCTGGATGAGCCGAAAATCTGTGTTTTTTTTGCACTCTAAACAGCTCAAACTGACCAAATAAATATCTTTTCCCACATAGCCCACCAGCTTTACTTCTTTACTGCGCGCCAAAAAGCTAGAAAGCATCAAAGTTTCTGTATGATGTAGCCCTGATTCAAACGCAGGTTGAAAAGCCAAAACAATTTGTGTTTGGCCTTTGGGGTACTCCATGCAATATGTTTCGAGTAAGGCTTTAAACTTTTGTTCGGTAGGCAGTTGCGTCAAAAGATCGATATCCCCAAGTGCCGTATCGGCTACGCGATGAAGATTATCGGCTAAATCGAGCGTCATCCCTACAAAGAAAACTCGGCCATCTTGCAGTACGATTTTTTGAATCGTTAATTCTTGTGGTGCAACCAGCCCAGATGCCCGACGATTGAGAATGACACCGCTCCAATGATCTTTGGTGTTGATGTCATGCCACATCGATTGGTAAAACTCTTTGGAATGCTTGCCTGCATTAAATAGGTTGGCTTTTAATCCAAGTAGCTCATTTTGTTTGAAACCTGAATGCTGCTCAAAATAGTGGTTACAAGCCAAAACCCGCGTTTGATCGTCGGTTAGGATCAAACCATGATGTGTATTATCAAACACTCCTTCAAAAAGCTTGGCCACCTCTTGCAATGATTCCAGTTTGAGCAGCGGTCGAATCGTACCTTGCAACTGCGTGAGAGAGGTACGCTCGATAAAAATCTCCACATAAGTTAACGCCTGATCCGAAATAACAAGGTTGCAATTTAAGGCATGGCTTTTGCCACTTTCAATCACATACTTGAAGCAGCGCTTCATCTCTGCAGCTTTGCTCGGCGTCATATAACGCAATAATTCTTGAATATTGGCTATCGAAACACGGGAATGAAGTAACGCATTCGCCGCTTTCAGATCACAAATAAATTCGGAAGTCGTTAGGTTAAACGACCAATCAATCGCATCATATCGAGCCACTGGCGGTTCTCGAAGCACTGCCTTTTCTCGTAGCTCTTGAGACTTCACCTGTGTCATATAGACTCCAACTCATTCAAATAATTGACCATTAATGGCACAGCATAGAGCAAAACTTAATCACAAGCCGTGAGTTAGCACTAATGATGTAAATGCAGTTGCTTATTTATTATTTTAGGCCAGACAAGCCATATAAAAAACGCCGAACATCAATACACCTCAAAAGGAGTAGCCTAGAACTATCGTAATCGAAAGAAAATAACGAACATAAAATGACCAATACGTTCGTTTTATAAGCTACTGAAATACATTAACTTGCCTTATTTGATTAATATATCTTGTCGATATGATAATTATTACTGATTGACGAGATTCACTAGCCCCTATATGGTACCGTTCCCACACCCAAGAGGTGCTGGAAAAACTAATCCGAGGTACTCATGAACAAACCCCTTTTTTCAGTCGCGCTAGGAGCGCTTCTGTTTACATCTTTTCAGTTCAGTGCTTCTGGAACGGAATCCGGAATATCAACTAGAATCATCAATGGAACCCCTGCTGACGCGGGTAACTTTCCCTTTATGGTTGCCTTACACTATTCAACTCTTAAAAGCTCTTTTTGTGGTGGCAGCTACTTGGGTGATAAGTATGTACTTACCGCCGCTCACTGCGTAGCAGGAAAAAACCCGCTCAATGCTGAGGATATTGAAGTGACGGTTGGAGCGTATGACTTACGTACTAATGCCGGTCGTCGGGTGAAAGTCAAACAAATCTATTATCATGAAGCTTATGATGATGAAACTCATGCTGACTATAACGAAAGATCCAACGACATCGCGATCCTTGAATTAGAAAACTCATTACCAATACAAGCAGTCACTCGCCCTAATACTGGTGCACTTGATACGCTAGCCGCTGGCACGGCTTTAGAGATAATTGGCTTTGGGGCAACGAGTTACAGCCAACTGTTGAATAAATCGAGCAATCCTTCTCAAATCTTGCGTAAAGCCGAAATATCGTTAATTGGTACTGCACAGTGCAGAACTTTGGGTGGCGGCTATTTAGATATACAAAATGATGCTTTTTGTGCGAGCAGTTACCCGCAAGATACCTGCCAAGGTGATAGCGGTGGCCCCGTTTTTATCAATGACGGCGGTAATTTTATTCAATATGGTGTCGTTAGTTGGGGGCGTGGTTGCGGCTTACAAGACGCGGCTGGCGTTTATGCCAAAGTCGACCATTTTAATGATTGGCTGACTCAAAGAACATCAAAGGTTTCTTTCCGACAATCTCAACACAAAAACGAGATTAAGTATGGGCTTCATACCCATCGCTTTAATTTTGTAAACGGCTCTGATGAGATTATTACCGCAAACAACGTCACACTGTCTCCAGCTTCTGCAAATATCACAGCCGAAAACTGTTCACAAGGCTTGGCTCCGAGTAGCCAATGTTATGTTGATGTTTCTTATACCATTGATTCAATGATACCTGCTGATGTGCGCTTAGAGATTGACACTAACAGCCCACTAAACTTAGGAACCGTCACCTCGTCACTAAAGCTCAATACGGTTCTACAACCTGCTGCAAAATCACTAGAGGGGTTAATTACCGTACCCAATAGCAGTCTTAGTGTGAATGTAAACCCTTGGCTAGAAGAAGATGGTTGGCTACGTTCTGCCATTATGAACGATAAAGCGAGATCGGTTTTGTTTCTTGAAAACGTCCCTAAAGGAAAAGTAAGTTTTGATTTCCAAGTCTCCTCTACTTTTATTTATGATTCCTTAATTGTGAAAGTGAACGGTAGCACTTACATAATCGAAGATGGTGAACGTAGTGGCAGCAGAACGTTATATTTGAATGAAGAAGTCAACGATATCCGCTTTGAATACGTAAAGACATCAAGCACACCAACCGGCAGTGATGCGGCTTACATCAAAAATTTGAAATATGAAAAGCCTTACTCCTTTACCTTACCCCCACTTTCAGGAGGTTCAGGCGGCGGTAGTACTGGTGGAATGACTTTATTGTCAATGCTGGCCGCCTTATTGATTCGACGTCGTTACTTGAGCCACTAACTCTTGTCTAAAGGTCAACCCGTTTTATTACTGGTTGACCTTTTTACTATTGGTGCATCTTTTTTATCACATATCACTTATGTATCTCTCCGACACACTTACCGCTCACTTTATTAATAATTTTCTTTATAAATAGAACGCAAAGCCAATGTTCCGC
>NZ_NDIM01000204.1:0-6877 GCF_002241375.1 Vibrio sp. V19_P1S1T109
CTATATTAATGAGTTAACCATACGGTCCCCCTTATTGTGAGGTTTTTATTTTTGTTCCTAACGTGTTCAATCATTTGCTAAATGAGTATTCCCTCCTACACTCAAAGTCAGGTGTTCTCCTAAAAAATAGAATATAAATAGTACATAAGGATGAGATATGGATCTTTTGTTGGCGGAGTCTTTGGAAATTTCAACGGTACTAGATTCCAAAGCAAATTATCTTCAATGGCTAAGCCTAACTCCTCCTTTAACAATAGATGCATCACGAGTCAATAGCGTGGATGCTGCCGGTCTGCAACTGCTTGCTTCTTTGTTTATGACAGCAGAGCGAGCTGGAATTGAGATCACTTTAGTTAACGCAACAAACACGCTTAATGAAGGTATTGCGCTACTGGCTTTAGAAAGCTTGTTCGCAGAGTAATGAGATTTTGCAAGGAAGGGGCTATGACAAAGATCCTCGCGGTTGATGATTCGGTTTCAATTCGTCAAATGCTAAGCCATACATTGAAAGATGCAGGCTATGAAGTTGAAACTGCTATTGATGGAAGTGATGCATTACGTAAGGTACAACAAACCAAATTTGATGTTGTTATTTCGGACGTCAACATGCCAGTGATGGGTGGTTTTGAGTTAGTTAAAGCGATACGTGGTAATGCTCAATATAAGTTTATTCCTATTTTGATGCTAACCACCGAAACGAGTATGGAAAAGAAACAAGAAGGAAAACTCGCTGGAGCTACAGGATGGTTGGTTAAACCGTTCAACCCTGAGACGCTATTGAAAACACTAAAACGGGTCATATAGAACACCGTATTTTATTAAAAGCTTCATTCGTTAAACGACGTTAACTGGCAGGAAGAGCTATGGCTTTAGACATGGAACTGTTGCGCAAGATGTTTTACGAAGAGTGTCGTGAAAATCTTGAAGTGCTTGAAAATGTACTGCTTAATCTTGACCCTAATCAGGTTGAGAAAGAGACTATTAATACCATTTTTCGGGCTGCCCATTCGATTAAAGGTGGCGCTGCGACCTTTAGTTTACTGGA
This sequence comes from Vibrio sp. V19_P1S1T109, assembly GCF_002241375.1. Lineage (NCBI taxonomy): Bacteria > Pseudomonadati > Pseudomonadota > Gammaproteobacteria > Vibrionales > Vibrionaceae > Vibrio > Vibrio sp. V19_P1S1T109. The sequence continues at coordinate 1,046 of NZ_NDIM01000204.1, forward strand.
TATCAGTGAATTTACCCACTCTGTCGAAGCGTATCTTGACCTCGTCCGTAACGAAAAATCAGCTCTCACCGCCGAGAGTGTGGACATTTTACTGAAAAGCGGTGATTGCATTCGCAATATGCTCGCGGGGCATGAGAGCCACGGTGAGGTTGATAGTGAGCTTCAGCAGAGAGTCAGCCAGTCACTGCATGCTTTACTTGCCGACAATTCAACGATTGATCATGAACTAGCAGACCATCACTCGCTTGACGCCGAAGATGAACAGACGTCATCGCTCTTAAAGGCTTCTGACAACGAGAACCACTTAGGTTGGAAAGTCGTTTTTACTCCGCATAGAGAACTTTATTTCAGTGGTAATGATCCACTTCGGTTGCTGCGAGAGCTTTATGAACTGGATGATCAGTGCAGGGCGGAAGCTCAGCTTGAGCACCTTCCCGAATTGGCGGAAATAGAGGCTGAGCTTTGTTATTTAAGCTGGACTATTTTTCTCAGTAGCCAAGTGCAAGAGAGTGATATTCGCGAAATCTTTGAATGGGTTGAAGATGAATGTGACTTAATTGTTGAACCTTTAGTACCAGAATCGACGACCCAAGATATGATCAGCGAGAGCAAGGAATCTTTGGCCGAGGCGCTACCTACGTTTCATGCGAACGCTGTTCCCCCTACCGCATCTGCAGAGCAAGTTGATCTCATAAAACCCATCGATCTCATAAAATCAATAGAGTCTACGCCCGCTGCTGCGCCCAAAGTGGCGAAAGCAGAATCCAGCGTAAGCTCTATTCGCGTCGATATTGAGAAAGTCGACAGCCTGATTAATTTGGTTGGGGAACTTGTTATCACCCAATCAATGCTGACCGAAATCGGCAACGATTTCACCATGGATAAATTAGAAAAGTTGCAAGCAGGCCTAGTTCAGCTTTTACAAAACAGTAAAGATTTACAAGAAAATGTGCTCAATATTCGCATGCTGCCGATGAGCTTTGCTTTTAGCCGCTTTCCTCGCCTTGTGCGAGACTTGTGCGGCCGACTTGAAAAAAAAGTAGAACTGAACATCATTGGCGAGCACACCGAGCTCGATAAAACCGTCCTTGAACGTATTGTTGATCCATTGGTCCATTTAGTCAGAAATGGTATTGACCACGGAATTGAGCAGCCACACATTCGCCTTGAACAAGGCAAACCAGAAATCGGCACCATTGAACTACATGCTTATCATCAAGGTGGCTCGATAGTGATCGAAGTGAAAGATGATGGCGCGGGGATAAACTGTGAAAGAATATTTCAAAAGGCGCTAGAAAAAGGTGTATTACCTAAAGATACACGGCGTGAAGATATCACCGACAAACAGATCCTTAACCTTATTTTTGCCGCAGGGTTTTCAACAGCAGAACAAGTGTCTGATATTTCAGGTCGTGGCGTCGGTATGGATGTTGTAAAACGTAATATCGAAGAGTTGGGTGGGCATATTGATGTCGAATCCACGTTAGGTAAAGGCAGCCATTTCACTATCTGTTTACCACTCACTTTAGCCATCCTCGATGGGCAATTGATCAAAGTAGGCGGGGAAGTTTACATCATCCCACTGCTCACCATTATCGAATCTATCCAAATCAACTTAGCTAATGTGAAGTATGCCGCCGGTGGGGTTGAGCTGTACCGGCTTCGTGACGAAAACATTCCTATCTTACGTCTACAAGATGAACTGGAAATGGGATCAAGTGGTGCTTTGCCCGATAGAATACTCTGCTTTGTTGAAGCCGCTGGGTGCCGCGTTGGCTTATTGATTGACGAGCTGCTAGACCAGCAGCAAGTGGTTATAAAGAGCTTGGAGTCAAATTACTGCAAAGTGGCAGGCATATCAGGAGCTACGATTTTGGGAGATGGTTCCGTTTCGCTCATTTTAGATATTCAAGGGTTAATCTCCACGTACTCGAATCGACGTTCAAGTTTATCTCCCAAGATTATTGCCGCTTAGTGAAGGTGACAGAGAAGAGCCATGGAATATGATTATTCACCAAATCATCAACAAGAGAATCAAACACAGAGTGTTTTGAATGCTGTTTATGAAGAAAGAAGCTGTGAGGCCGATTTTCTGAGTTTCCGGTTAGCGAATGAGTTGTACGGGGTAGCAATTCAAGATGTTGAAGAGATTCGAGTATGGGAGCCACCTACGCCTATTCCTCGAGCGCCTAGCTTTGTGAAAGGTGTGATTAATTTACGCGGCATGATTGTGCCTATTATCGATCTGCGTCTTCGATTTGGCATGGAGGCTTGTGGCTACTTTCCCACGACTGTGGTGTTGGTACTTCGTAGCCTGCAACAAGAGCGGCCTCGTATTATGGGCTTAGTCGTTGATGCAGTGAGTGACGTGATTGGTCAGGGAGATAATGTGCTGTTTCCTGCCGTGGGGGAAACGCCTGCCGCTGCGTATTCGCTCGGTTTGCTCAATGTTGGCGAAGAGGTCATGTCACTGCTCGATACCCAAGGGCTCCTTGATATGCACCGAATACTGAGTGAGGAACCCTGATGTCTAAACAAGAGTTTCTTAGTTTCGTGCTGGATAACGATGAGTACGCTGTGCCAATCCTTGAGGTCCGAGAAGTTCGCGGCTGGAGTGATGTGCGCTCTGTACCCAATGCACCGGATTACTTAGTTGGCTTACTCAATATTCGTGGTGAGTATGTACCGATTGTTGATCTTCGAATTCGTTTTCATCTGCCACCTGCACAGATTGGGGCCACGACAGTTGTTATCGTTTTGAATGACGCGCAACGCAATCCGCTCGGCATTATTGTCGACGGTGTTTCAGAAGTGTATGACTTAGCCGCTGAAGAGATAAAACCTGTACCAGCCTTATCCACCACGGTTGAACCACAATTTATGAAGGGAATTGCTAGTGTGGCTAACGGTCATTTGATCCTAATTAATATCGAGACCCTTTTTGATGTACCTGGGTTAAATCAGACATTCGTAGAAGACGCTATTTTGTGAGGGAATACTCATGGCATTTTGGAACCGCAAACCAGAACCAAAAAAATTTGTTGAGCAGATAGAAGATCCATTGGTCGATGAGAATGAAGGGCTCTCCAATCAGCAGCTTCTTTCTGCTCTTAATGCAGCAAAAACCGCATTGATGATGATTAACCGAGATTTTCAAATCACCTATCTCAATAAGCAGTCATTGATCCTACTCAAGCAGCATGAAGTGCTTTTTCAAAGTGTCTGGCCTGATTTTAAAGCTGAAGAATCGTCATTGATTGGCTACTGCATCGATGGTTTTCATGTCAATCCACAGCATCAACGCCAAATGTTGTCGAATCCAGCCAACTTGCCTTTCACTACCATGATTACGATTAAAGGAGTGAAGATCGAGCTTAATGTTGGCGCCATTATTGATGAAGACGGTATTTATATCGGGAACACATTAGAGTGGCGTGATGTCACTCAAGAGATTGCAAAAGAGCAAGAAATAGGCCGCTTAGCTTCGGCAGTCGAGGGGATGACAACCAACCTAATGATGGCCGATAAAGAGGGTATTATTCAATACTTAAACCCTTCATTGACCAAGTTGATGCGTACAAGAGAAAGTGAGTTGAGGACAGTATTAACAAGCTTTGACGTCAATAATCTGGTCGGACAAAATATCGATATCTTTCATAAAAACCCGGGCCATCAACGTAGCATTATTGCCAACCCTGATCGTTTGCCATTTTCATCCAACATCAAAGTGGGAGCGCTGCAATTTAATTTAACTTGTATTGCGATGCACAATCACAAAGGGGAATACATTGGCCCTGCATTGCAATGGATCGATATTACCGAACAACAAGATGGTCAATACCAAGTAGAGAGCCTCATTCAAAAAGCGATCGCAGGGCAGTTGAATGAACGAATTGATACCACCGTGTACAGCGGATTTATGCGGGAGTTGGGCGAGGGGATTAATAACTTGCTTGATACCTTAGTTTCACCGCTGGCTCAGTGTATTGACGTCATGAGCAAAGTGGCGGATGGCGATTTGAATACCAAGATGGAAGAGGGCAGCCAAGGTGAGTTTGGTCAACTGCAAAATGCGGTCAATACCTCGATTGCTAACCTGCGCGATATGGTTGAAAAAATCACCATTTCTTCTGCCAGAGTGGCTACGGCGTCAACAGAAATCGCGCAAGGCAATAATGATTTGAGCCAACGGGTGGAAGCTCAAGCATCCAATTTAGAAGAAACGGCCGCCAGTATGGAAGAGATGACAGCGACCGTGCGCCAAAATGCAGATAACGCCAAAGGTGCGAACGATCTAGCGAGTGATGCTGCCAAAAAAGCCAGTAAAGGTGGTGAAGTGGTGGGGCAAGCGATCTCGGCCATGTCGGAAATTAATCGTTCGAGTAAGAAGATTGCCGATATTATTGGAGTGATAGACGAGATAGCCTTTCAAACCAATTTATTGGCTTTGAACGCAGCGGTAGAAGCGGCAAGAGCCGGAGAACAAGGGCGTGGATTTGCTGTTGTTGCTGGAGAGGTTCGAAACCTTGCGCAGCGTAGCGCAGCAGCGGCGAAAGAGATTAAAGGGCTGATTAAAGATAGTGTTGAGAAAGTCGAAGAGGGATCGCGTTTAGTTGATGAGTCAGGAGCAACATTGAATGAGATTGTCGACGCTGTAGCAAAAGTATCTGATCTCATCGCCCAAATTGCATCATCCAGTATTGAACAATCGACGGGCATTGACGAAATCAATCGTGCAATTACAGCCATGGATGAGATGACGCAGCAAAATGCCTCTCTTGTTGAACAAACCTCTGCGGCCAGCCAATCGTTGAAAGATGAAGGGAAAGAGCTGATTAGCTTGATGAGCTATTTCACCACCGATGACAACATCAAAACGTTCGAGCCCAAAAGAACAGCCATCTCCGCCCATCAACCCAAACCCAAGGTCAAGAAAGTGGCAGGCATTAAAGCCACCAATAACGTTGCCAATTCTGGGCTCAACCTCAATGAGGATGGAGATGAATGGGAAGAGTTCTAACAGATAGCCATCCAATCATGATGAACAATGACCAAGAATTTGAACTCACCGCAAAGGATTTCAAATTCATCCAGTGGTTTATGCACAAAACGGCCGGCATTTACTTGTCGGATGCCAAGCGAGCGATGGTTTACGGTCGTTTGAGCCGTCAGATGCGTCGACGGGGGATTCAGCGTTTCTGTGATTACAAGGAGCTTATTGAGCATAATGAGCAAGAGCGGATCCACTTCATCAATGCGTTAACGACTAACAAAACCCAGTTTTTTCGCGAGTATCACCACTTTGAGTTTTTAGAAAAAGTACTGCTCGATGAGTGGCGATCACAGGGCGTGCGTCATCCTAAAATTTGGTCTGCTGGCTGCTCTAGTGGTGAAGAGCCATACAGCTTTATTGCGTCGTTATACAGCAGCGGTTTATTTGATTTCGCGGACAATGTTGATATCTACGCAACAGATTTAGACACACAGGTTTTGGCACATGCGCAAGCGGGCATTTATACCGATGAGGCTGTGGTTACTATTCCACAGCACTATCTTAAAAAGTGCTTTGTAAAAGGGCGCGGTATCAAACAGGGAAAAATAAAAATCGCCAGCCAGTTGCAACGTTTTGTCCATTTTCAGCAACTGAATTTATTATCTCCTTGGACGCTACCTAAGAATTTAGACCTCATTTCGTGCCGAAACGTGATGATCTACTTTGATAAACCCACGCAGGAGGCTTTGATCGAAAGGTTCTATGAATGGTTGAAACCGAATGGGATTTTATTTTTGGGTCATTCAGAAAGTGTGGGGCGCTGTGCTGATGTTTTTCAT
>NZ_NDIM01000331.1:0-6843 GCF_002241375.1 Vibrio sp. V19_P1S1T109
GTTTAACACTAACTTGTCACTAAATTGCATATAAAAAAGCAGGCCCAACTTGAACCTGCTCAAATATACTTAGGCTACTTTCTGAATTAGTCGCGCAGGGCTGCACCAAACTGTGCCGCTACTGAAGTCACAATCGATTCAACAGCGCTTGCAATATCGGCTTCTTCTAAAGTACGTTCAGTCGATTGAAGCATCAACGCAATTGCTAAACTCTTCTTGCCCTCTTCAACCCCTTTGCCTACATAAACGTCAAACAGTTTCGCCTCTTTTAGAAGCTCACCACCAGCATTACGACATGCATCGACAATATCACCTGAAGCAATGGCGCCATCAACAACCAGTGCTATATCACGGCGGTTCGCTGGGAACTTAGACAGTGATGCAGCTTCTGGAATTACACGGGTGTTCACCGCTGACCATTCAAGTTCAAATACGATGGTGCGGCCATTCAAGCCAAACTTACGCTCAAGCTCTGGATGAACAGTGCCTATCACCCCAATAATCTCACCATCGACAACGATGGCGGCCGATTGCCCAGGGTGCAGCGCTGGGTGTGCAACAGAAGTAAAGCTGTAAGCTTTGCCGTTGGCGGTTAAATCAAGAATGGCTTCCAAGTCACCTTTTAGATCGAAGAAATCAACCGTTGCGGTGTCCATGTTCCAGTGCTCTTCACCACGAGTACCGGATATTACACCCGCGAGCATAGGTTCTTGGCGCATACCGTTCTCTGCCGAGGCATCAGGAATAAAACGCAAACCATATTCAAACAAACGAACGCGTGGCTGCTGGCGTTTCTGGTTATGAACCACGGTATTTAATAGACCTTGGATCAAGCCCAAACGCATCGCTGACATATCAGCAGAAATAGGATTAGGCAGAATGAGTGGTTCAACATCTGGAACAATCAGTTTCTGCTGCTCTGGCTCAACGAAGCTGTAGGTGATCGCTTCATGGTAACCACGGTCAACTAACAAATGACGAACACGCTTAAGTGGCAAGTTTGCTTCTTGGTGGTCATTCATGCTCAATGCTGCAACGGGAGCTTGATTAGGGATATTGTTGTAACCGTAAATACGGCCAATTTCCTCAATCAAATCTTGCTCAATCGCGATATCAAAACGCCACGTTGGCGCGGTAGCAACCCAACTTTCTGCGCAACTCTCAACACTCATACCTAAACGTTTTAGGATTTCAACCACATCAGCATCCGCAATGTGATGACCAAGCAAACTGTCCAGTTTAGTGCGACGAAGTGTGACTTGATTTGGTTTAGGTAAATCCGTTTCAGACTCAACACTAACCATAGGTGCAACTTCACCGCCACAAATATCAACCAGCAGCTGAGTCGCTCGTTCCATCGCACTGGCTTGCAACGCGTAGTCAACACCGCGCTCAAAACGCATGGATGAATCAGTATGTAGGCCATAGCTACGAGCACGACCGCGGATATGGTCTGGTGCAAAGAAAGCACACTCAAGCAGTACATCTTGGGTTTCTGAGCTAACGCCTGAACCTTCACCACCAAAAATGCCCGCAATGGCTAATGCTTTATTGTGATCGGCAACAACCAGCGTATCGACATTCAACTTAGCTTCTGTACCATCGAGTAGCGTAAGTTTTTCATCCTGCTCGGCCATACGAACAACAATACCGCCTTCGATTTTGGCAAGATCAAAGGCATGCATCGGTTGGCCTTGTTCAAGCAAGATATAGTTAGTGATATCAACCACTGGATCAATTGAACGTAGACCACAACGGCGTAACTTCTCTTGCATCCAAAGCGGTGTTTGGGCTTGAACATTAATGTTTCTAACCACGCGACCAAGATAACGCGGACAAGCGGCCGGTGCTTTCACTTCAATAGAGACTTTATCTTCAATTGAAGTAGGAATAGTGGTGACCGATGGCTCAGTGACATCAATGCGGTTCAATACACCTACTTCACGAGCAAGGCCACGAATACTAAAGCAATCTGCGCGGTTCGCGGTCAAATCGACATCAATAGTCACATCATCTAAGCTTAGGAATTCGCGGAAATCAGTACCAACGATGGCATCTTCTGCAAGCTCCATAATGCCAGCGGATTCAACATCAATCCCTAGCTCACTGAATGAACAAAGCATGCCGTGAGAAGGTTGACCACGTAATTTTGCTTTTTTAATCTTGAAATCGCCGGGCAGTACAGCACCAACAGTCGCTACCGCCACTTTTAAGCCTTGGCGGCAGTTTGCTGCACCACAAACGATATCAAGCAGTTCTTCCTCACCCACGTCAACTTTCGTTACACGCAGTTTGTCGGCATCTGGATGTTGACCACATTCAACAACGTGACCCACTTTGACGCCAGTAAATTCACCGGCGACAGCAAGAACGTCATCGACTTCCAAGCCTGCCATTGTAATTTGATGTGTAAGTTCGTCAGTCGTAACCGCAGGGTTAACCCACTCACGAAGCCATGATTCGCTGAATTTCATTGTGTTTACCCTTGAATTACTTGAATTGTTTGAGGAAGCGCAGATCGTTCTCAAAGAACGCGCGTAGGTCGTTGACGCCATAACGAAGCATCGTTAAACGCTCAACACCCATACCAAATGCAAAGCCAGAATATTTTTCAGGGTCAATACCAACACTGCGCAAAACGTTCGGGTGAACCATGCCACAGCCTAGAACTTCAAGCCATTTACCATTTTTACCCTTCACATCCACTTCCGCAGAAGGTTCTGTAAATGGGAAATAAGAAGGACGGAAACGCACTTCAACTTCTTCTTCAAAGAAGTTACATAAGAAATCGTTCAAAATACCTTTAAGCTGAGCAAAATTGACGTGCTCATCAACCAACATGCCTTCAACCTGGTGGAACATTGGTGTGTGTGTTTGGTCGTAGTCATTACGATATACGCGGCCCGGCGCAATAAAACGAAACGGCGGTTGACCATTTTCCATAGTGCGAATTTGCACACCTGACGTGTGTGTACGCAACATTAAATCTGGATTAAAGAAGAAGGTATCGTGATCAGTACGTGCTGGGTGATCGGCAGCGATATTCAACGCATCAAAGTTGTGGAAGGCGTCTTCAATTTCAGGGCCAGATTCAACATGAAAACCAAGCTCACCAAAGAACTGCTCAATGCGTTCAACTGTGCGAGTCACTGGGTGTAAGCCACCATTTTCAATGCGGCGTCCAGGCAAAGTAACGTCAATCGTTTCAGCCGCTAGTTTGGCTTCTAACTCTGCTCGCTGCAAAGCATCTTTACGCGTAGCAATGGCGTGTTGCACTGTCTCTTTCGCAACGTTGATCTCTTGACCTGCAGCGCGACGTTCTTCGGGTGGCAATTTACCTAGGCTCTGTAGCTGAGTGGTTAACTCACCTTTTTTACCCAAGTACTGAACACGCACTTCATCAAGTGCGACTAGCGAATCGGCAGCATTAATCGCTGCGGTCGCATTAGCAATAATCTCTTCTAGATGTTGCATCGTTTCCTCATCTACCTGTAGGTAGTGTCCATATAGGATGTTTTTGTATTTTTCAGATAGCTGCACATAGTATCGAAAGCCACCTCTAAAGCCAAATTGAAATGATACTGACGCTTGCTCTTGAACAAAAAAACGGCATTATTTTTGCCGCTCTCTTGATATTACCTCCCTCTCCCCAAACAATAATAAAAACATGACTATTTTTAAGAAGAAACGATGAACATCACGATAACACCAATCGAACCACAAGATGATTCGGACATTTGTAAAATTATCCAATCTGTAGGCGCTGAATTTGGGGCCATCGGTGAGGGTTTTGGCCCATCTGATGCTGAAGTGGAAAACATGAGTCAACATTACACGCAAGAGAGCAGCAGCCTGTATCTGGTAGCCAAACGTGACGGCATCATTGTCGGTGGAGCAGGTATTGCAGCCTTTCATCATAGCCAACGGATCTGTGAGCTAAAAAAACTCTTCTTATTACCAGAAAGTCGCGGTTGCGGGCTGGGAAAAATGCTCAGTGAAGCATGCCTATCGTTTGCTCAAAATGCAGGTTATCAATCTTGCTATTTGGATACGTTATCTAGTATGACATCCGCCATTCAGTTATATGAAAAACTCGGATTTATACATTTGGATCGACCAATGGACGGCACTGAGCACAACGGCTGCGATGTGTGGATGCTTAAACAGCTGTAAATCATCGCATCTGCTTATACAAAAAATGCCTACCGAACGGTAGGCATCAAAAGCAGTTGAGATTTAATGCTTAAGTTTTAAAACTTAGAAGAAGTATTTTAGACGGATACGCATGCCTAGATCTTTGTTTTCTGTGTCGTCTACTTTCGAGTAGTAAGTACCTAGATAAACAGAGAAATCTTCCACATCCATCACATTAGCAAATTGGTAAGAAGCATAAGTGGTATTTACCTTCTCGCTAGTACCTTTATCAACATCACCATAGACATGACCTAGACCAAAGCCTTTAAACAGTAAGTTAGCACCGATGGTCGTATCTTCTTGTTTAGTTTTGTCGAAATCACGGAACGCATAGTTCACGTTGATAGAAAGATCGTTAGCAGAATAGTTAACTGTCGCGCCATAACCAAGGAAATCATTCGCAGCATCTTTATCATCTGCAGTCAGATTGGCTTCTAAACCAGCAGCAACACGAACTGAGTCAACGATTTGGTACGCAACAACTGGGCGTACGAACACAGCATTTTTATCCGCTGTAGTCGCATTCTTCTCAAATTTGGTAGAGAGTTCAAAGTAAAGATTATCCGCTGTCTTACTAAAACCGACTTGGCCGTTATCGCCACGACCACGAGCCGCATTCGCTCGATACGGTTCTGCTGTTGCGTATTCAAGCATAGTATCTTGACCAACAGGGAATAGATCAAATGCTTCATAACGACCTACTCTCAATTCCCAGTTATTTGCTTGACCAAATGCAATCCACGCATCATCAAGCTCAACATCACCCGTTGTTTTAAGTAAAGGTTGTGCTTGTGCTTTGATATAACGGTCACCACTCACACTACGCTCACCAGCGATTTGAACCAAAAGGCGGCCATCTTGATTTAGATGTTGCTTGTCAGTGGCATTTTTATCACGAAGGTTGATATCGAACTCAACATCACCGCCGATTGAGAAAACACCTTGTTCACCTTCAACACTGATACCTGCGTTTGCTTGTAGTGCGGCTGAAATTAGAATTGCGGCAAGAGAAAGTTTACCAGAGGTAGCAAAATTCATTTTTTATACTCCATCGACCTTATGGTCATCATTATCATTATGTTGGTGCTTAGCACCTTGAATCTCATCCTGAGATATATTCAATAAAATCAATGAGTTATATTCAAATTCACCGGAGGAAGTAGCACGCTACTTTGGTAATCATGAACAGCTCAATCTCTTTATTGCTCAGCAACCACTGCTTATGTATTCCCTTAACGTTGCTGACGGGGATGGAGTTTACATTCACCGAATCAATGTAAAAATAGATCAATGTCACATTGGGAATCGTTCCCATGAATGGGTTGTTGATAAGTTTATATAAATCACGCTTTTGCAAATAATTCACACCATAAATTAAATGTTGGCACGAAAATTATGTGAAGTAGGCCGAAATTTCACTTCACAAAATAATAACAACTCAAGATAAAGGTTGCTTTATCAAATTATTAACATTCTAGAATTGGGGATGGAGAGTAAAAACGATGCGAGATTTGACCATAAATTGAAGTACTGCTGTTTGATGGTGATGGCTTTGCTTAAAATATTTCAATTTCACGTCCGAAACCGTCAACGAATATAGTGAACGTAGGGGGTTACCCAGTTTCCGCTAGGGCGCGATTTGGAGCGACACGCGAGGTTCGCTTTCTTTTGGACTAAAAGCGTGACCTCAACCTTGGCAAGGTGGCTCTAAAACGACATCGTTGGTTGTGAACTGGCTGTGAGACAGAGATGAAAAAGCCCCAGCATTTCTGCCAGGGCTTTAATTTGGAGCGACACACGAGGTTCGCTTTCTTTTGAACTAAAAGCGTGACCTCAACCTTGGCAAGGTTGCTCTAAAACGATATCGTTGGTTGTAAACTGGCTGTGAGACAGAGATGAAAAAGCCCCAGCATTTCTGCTAGGGCTTTAATTTGGAGCGACACACGAGGTTCGAACTCGTGACCTCAACCTTGGCAAGGTTGCGCTCTACCAACTGAGCTAGTGTCGCATACTGCATAAGCAGTAAAAAGATGGTGCCCCGGGCCGGACTTGAACCGGCACGACTCGAAAGTCGAGGGATTTTAAATCCCTTGTGTCTACCAATTTCACCACCAGGGCACGCAATTCTGCATTGCGATGCTGTTTACAAAATTTAGTAACACCATCTTTAGATACTGAACGTTAAGTTCAACACCTCAAAGTTTGGAGCGACACACGAGGTTCGAACTCGTGACCTCAACCTTGGCAAGGTTGCGCTCTACCAACTGAGCTAGTGTCGCAATGGAGGCGCGTCCCGGAGTCGAACCGAGGTCCACGGATTTGCAATCCGCTGCATAGCCCCTCTGCCAACGCGCCCCTGTAACATCAAGGGTTGGGTTGTTTCTTCCGTTCCTCTCAAGTACGGGATGCATTCTACGCATTCGATTCGATGAGTCAATATTATTTTTTTAGTTTTTAAATCGTTTGGCTATTTTGCATTCAAAAAGGACAGATTTGGTTAATTTGATAGCAAAATTCACCACCTTTTACACGAGATAACTGTGCTTTAACTGAAGCAATAATGCATGTTGTGAAAGGGATTGTAGAAATTGGAGGAGTAAAAATCCGCCTTCTTAGAAGGCGGCTTTGGTTTATAGCCCCCTATAAGGG
>NZ_NDIM01000093.1:0-6829 GCF_002241375.1 Vibrio sp. V19_P1S1T109
CTTCCTTGGCTGATATGCGGGTTTTTCCGTTAAGTTTCTTTTTGCGTTTCTTCCTCAACCATGGCCTGCTAGAGATCACTAACCGACCACAATGGTATGTGGTTGAAGGCGGATCGCGCGCGTACATCGAACCCTTGACGCAAGGTTTTAAAGATAAGATTCATCTTGATAGCCCAGTTACACAAGTCAAACGCGGCTCGGCAGGTGTCGAGCTCATTGTTAATGGGCAATCACACCACTTTGATCATGTAATTTTTGCATGTCACAGCGATCAGGCATTAGGTATGTTAGAGCAACCGACAGAGGCTGAACAAGAGGTGCTCGGCGTAATGCACTATCAAGCCAATGAAGTCACTTTACATACCGACACATCACTGCTACCTAAGCGAAAAGCCGCTTGGGCAGCTTGGAACTATTGGCTTGATGGCAGTCCAGATCAAGAGTCGCGTTTACCAGCGCTGACCTACAATATGAATATCTTGCAGCATATTAAAGGCGCTCATACTTTTTGTGTATCGCTCAACAGCGGTGACCGCATTTCTGATGAGAAAGTTTTACGACAGTTTACTTATCACCACCCGGTATTCACCACGCAATCTATCGCGGCTCAGCAACGCAAGCCTGAAGTTAACGGTGTGAATAACACTTGGTACTGTGGCGCTTATTGGCGCAATGGTTTTCATGAAGATGGCGTGACCAGTGCGCTGGATGTGGTGACACAACTTGAAGCGCAAGCGCAGCAGTTAAAAGGCGCGGCGTGATGGAGACGGAGCCCAACAGTTGTTTGATGGTTGGCATGGTACGTCACCGACGCTTTACACCGATTGAACATGCGCTCAATTATCCATTGTTTATGCCGTGTATTGATCTCGATGAACTGGAGCAACTGAGTGATTCAGTTTGGGGGTTTGGCGAAAAATGGTGGCACTGGGCGCGTTTTCAGCGCGCCGATTATCTTGGTGAAGGGGATTTAAAACAGTGCATACAAGATAAAGTTCATGAGCTGACGGGCGACCGCTGCTCTGGAAAGGTGATAGCAGTATGTCACCTTCGTTATTTAGGAATTTATTTCAGCCCGGTTAATTTCTACTATCTTTATGATCAACAAGGTGAATGGCAATACTTGTTGGCCGAAGTGAGTAATACACCTTGGAATCAACGGCACTACTACGCGGTGAAAGCACAAGCGGGAGAAGAGCAGCAACAGTGGCGTCATCAAAAGGCGTTTCATGTTTCTCCCTTCAATCCTATTGATCAGCGATATCATTGGAAGTTGAAGCCGCTTGGTTCGTCATTGAGTGTGCATTTGGAATGTCACAAAGAAGGTAAAGTTTTCGATGCGACTTTATCGATGAAGGCACAACCATTTAATTCAAAAAATTTACTCAAGTTATTGATCAAAACACCCGTGATGGCCGTAAAAGTGACAATAGGTATTTACTGGCATGCTTTAAAGCTGTGGCTTAAAGGAGCACCTTTCTACTCCAATCCACATTCATAAATACGCAAGATCTACACAGAGACAGTGTCTAAATAACAATAACAAGGAGAACGCTCAATGCTTAATTCACAAACTCTCGCGTTGCCCAAGCAACTGACAGGGTTGCAAAAGAGTGCAAGAAGCTTCATTTTTCGCTGTCTACAGCGTTTAGACGTCGGCACTTTAACCATCATTGAAACCTTTTCCAATGAAGGCGCGTCCAGTCAGGAGACTTTTGGCGTACTTAAAGAGCATCAACCCCATGCAACTATTGAAATACATCATCCTCATTTTTATGCTCGTTTATTAAAAGGGGGTAGTATTGCAGCGGGTGAAGCCTATATGGATGGTTGGTGGGATAGCCCGAATTTGACCAGCCTAATGGAACTGATGGCTCGCAATGTCAGTGCATTAGATGGCATTGAAGCTCGCAGTAGTGTGTTGACCAAACTTTTTTATAAAGTCAGCCACTGGCTCAATCGAAATTCAATCGATAAAGCCAAAGAGAATATTCATGCCCACTACGATCTAGGCAATGATCTCTACCACACCTTTTTAGACAGTAATATGCTCTATTCCAGCGCGTTATTTCTGCATCCGGATGAAACGTTAGAGCAGGCGCAAATCAATAAAATGGAACGTTTGTGCCAGCAGTTGCAACTCAAAGCAAGCGACCATGTGATTGAGATTGGCACCGGTTGGGGTGCGATGGCGATTTACATGGCCAAAACTTACGGCTGTCAGGTCACGACGACGACCATTTCTGAAGAGCAGCATTACTACACCGCACAGCAAATAGAGCGGCAGGGGCTGGAGAGTCAAATCACCTTGCTCAAGCAAGATTACCGCCTGCTACAAGGTCAGTACGATAAATTAGTCTCGATAGAGATGATCGAAGCGGTCGGTAAAGAGTACCTCGCCTCTTATATTGAAAAGTGCCAGTCACTACTAAAACCCAATGGTTTGATGGCGATTCAAGCCATCACCATTGCTGATCAACGTTATGATTATTACAGCAATAATGTCGATTTCATTCAGAAATACATTTTCCCCGGCGGTTTTTTACCCTCAATTACTGCATTGACAACGGCGGCGACACAGCACAGTGATTTAGTGGTTCGCAACCTGTTTGATCTTGGTCCTGACTATGCGCATACGCTCGCTCATTGGCGTCACCGTTTTGAGCTTGCAAAACATCAGGTTTCACAACTTGGGTATGATGAGCGATTCACGCGTATGTGGCGTTACTATTTCTGCTACTGCGAGGGTGGATTTTTAGCAAAATCCATCAGCACTGTACATATGACTTTGCAAAGACCGATGTAATGAAGACGCTGTTTGCGGTCTCTCTTTGGTTTCAAGCGATCTGGTTTGTTGCTGTATTGGGGACAGAACGTTTGCAGTGGTTGGCATTGACCATGATGTTAGCCGCATTGATGTTTTCCTTGCGGCACTTTTCCTATCCTTTGGAAAGAGTGATTGCGTTAACTATGGTGGGTATTGTTATCGATGCCCTTAATCAGTATTTCGGATTATTACGCTTTGCTACCAATGACTTTCCCATTTGGTTAATGGTGTTGTGGGGCGCTTTTTCTTGGTATGCCTCCCATTTAGTGGTGCTGATGAAATGTTATCCATCCAAACTCATTTGTTTGATGGTCGGCGTGTTAGGCAGTTTAAGTTATTGGGCGGCAGAACGTTTAGGCGCTGTACATTTTGATTGGCCATTGGGTTTGACTATGGCCATCTTGTGGCTGCAGTGGGTGATGATCGGTGCATTGATACTTAGGGTATTTAGCGATGATGTTAGCAAAGAGAAATAGGCTAAGAAAATTCAACCTGTTACTGATAGTGATTGCCTTTCACAGCTTGGTGAATAACGCTTTTGCGGCGGTGGCCGACGATAAACTGACCGAATGGCAAACTTGGCCAGTGATTGGCCAAGCAAATTTAAGCTGGTTATGGCTAGATATTTATTCCTCGCAGCTTCGTACCCCATCAGGGCAGTACGAGCAAGGAAGCGATTTATCACCTCATCCCTTGGCGCTTGAAATTGAATATCAGCGCGACATCAGTAGTAAACAGCTGGTGGAATCGACCGCAGAGCAGTGGCAAAAACTCAAATTAACCGAGCAACAAATTGCACCGTGGCTGGTGCACCTATCGTCCATTTTCCCCAGCGTTACTGAGGGCGATCGCTTGATTTACACCTCTGATGGGCAGCAGGGCGCTTTTATTTTTCATCCCAAGAACGGTGTTCAAGCGCAGGTTGGTACAGTAGTTGATGAAGCGTTAAATGACGCCTTTCTCGCGATATGGCTGTCGCCACAGACGCAATACCCACACTTACGCAAACAATTGATAGGAATGCAACCATGAAAGCGATAGCCAGACGCAGTTATCTGTTACTTTTACTTTGGTTAGTGGGGTGCAGCGCTGATCTCACTCAATACCAATCTACGCAACCTAAGTTTGATCTATTTGAATACTTCTCTGGTCGAACGTTAGCATGGGGGATGGTGCAAGATTATACGGGGATGCAAACGCGTCGTTTCGAGGTTGCCATCGACGGAACAGTTGAGGGGAATAAACTCACTTTGGTTGAAGACTTCAATTTTGATGATGGTGAAAAAAGCCAAAGAGTATGGGTGATTGAACGTTTTGCTGATGGAAAATATATCGGTCAAGCGGATGATGTATTAGGCCAAGCCCAAGGGGAAGAAGTGGGTAACGCTTTGCGTTGGCAATATGACTTTTCCTTACCTTATGGTGATTCTACGCTAACCGTTACCTTTGACGACTGGCTTTACCGGCAAGATGAAAAGCGGGTGTTTAACCTGACTAAAATTAAAAAATTTGGTATCGAGGTCGGTAAACTAACGCTGTTCTTTGAAAAACAATAAGGCTCCGTAAGGAGCCTTATTGTGCTGATCATATGGCTTTGGGATTATCTCTGTTCTGCGCGTGGCGCTCTTGGCTTAGAGGCTTGAGCAAACGGTTTGCCTTTACTTGTCGGGCGAGAGTGTGCAGGTTTAGATGGGCCGCCTTGGTTTTTCTTACCGTTGTCTGTCGCGCTGCTAGCGCGTGGTTTGTTTGGCGATTTACTTGGTGAAGTAGCGTTCTCTTTACGCGGGTTAAGAGCGTCAAAACCCGGCTGAGTTTTGGTGTGTTTGGTCGCAAAACGGTTCGCTCCGTGACGGCCAGATTTACGACGCTGCGCAGGCGTGAGTGCATCCACATCATTCGCAGGCACCAAGCAGTTAGGTTTATCACCAATCAAATGCTTTTTACCCATGTTGATCAAGGCTTCACGGATAATCGGCCAGTTTAATGGGTCATGATAGCGTAACAGCGCTTTGTGCAGCCTGCGTTGACGCTCTCCCTTTGCGACAGTCACTTCTTCACGTTTTTTGTATTTCACACGTTTGAGCGGGTTAGTCTCTGAGTAATACATCGCGGTTGCATTACACATTGGCGATGGATAGAAGTTCTGCACCTGATCACACTCAAAATTGTTTGATTTTAGCCACAGTGCCAAATTGAGCATATCTTCATCTTCTGTACCGGGATGCGCGGAAATAAAGTACGGGATGAGGTACTGTTTCTTACCTGCTTCAGCGCTGTACTTCTCAAACATCTCTTTGAAGCGATTATAGGTGCCCATACCCGGTTTCATCATCAGATCGAGCGGATTCTTCTCGGTATGTTCTGGGGCGATCTTGAGATAGCCTCCTACGTGATGCGTGACCAATTCACGCACATATTCAGGAGATTCAATCGCCAAGTCATAACGCACACCAGAGGCGATCATCACTTTTTTAATGCCTTTGACTTTGCGCGCTTCACGATAGAGATCAATCGTATGTTTGTGGTCGGTATTGAGCTTATGGCAAATTCCGGGGAAAACACACGATGGGCGGCGGCAGTTCATCTCAGCTTTAGGATCACTACAACCTAAACGGTACATGTTCGCCGTTGGCCCACCCAAATCCGAAATGGTTCCAGTAAAGCCGGGAACTTTATCGCGGATCTCTTCCATCTCATTCAAAATCGACTCTTTTGAACGGTTTTGGATAATGCGCCCTTCATGTTCGGTAATCGAGCAGAATGAACAACCACCAAAACAGCCGCGCATGATATTAACCGAGGTTTTGATCATGTCGTAAGCAGGAATTTTACTTTTGCCATACATAGGGTGAGGCACGCGTGCGTAGCTCAGGCCAAACACGTAATCCATCTCTTCTGTGGTGAGTGGAATCGGAGCTTGGTTGACCCACAATTCACGGTCGCCATGGCGCTGAATCAGCGCCCGGCCGGAATAGGGGTTGGTTTCTAAATGCAGTACACGGCTTGCATGCGCGTATAAAATCCGGTCATTATTGAGCTTTTCAAAAGCAGGCAAACGAACCGCTGTTGTGGCGGCATCATGGCGAGAAGGACGAATGGTGATTGGCTTTGCTTCGGCTTCTTTTTCTTGATTAGTTTCACACTGCGTTTCCACCGCGTAAGGGTTCACAGGAACAAACGCTTTACCCGGTTTCTCAATACGTGATGAGTCAATGATGGTGTAATGCTCAGGCTCAGCGGCCAGGTTCACGGCCGTGCCGCGAATATTGGTCATGTCAGCTATGTTATCGCCATTGGCTAAGCGGTGCGCTACTTCAACCAATGCGCGCTCTGCGTTACCAAACAGCAGTATGTCGGCTTTGGCATCAAACAGCACAGAACGGCGCACTTTGTCTGACCAATAATCATAATGGGCAACGCGGCGTAAACTGGCTTCGATACCACCGAGCACCAGTGGTACATCTTTATAAGCCTCACGACAACGCTGTGAATAGACAAGTGTGGCGCGATCTGGACGTTTGCCACCTTCATTATTGGGTGTGTACGCGTCATCATGACGTAATTTTTTGTCAGAGGTGTAGCGGTTGATCATCGAATCCATGTTGCCGGCCGTGATGCCAAAAAATAGGTTGGGTTTACCCAGCGCCATGAAAGCGTCTTTATTTTGCCATTGCGGCTGGGCAATGATCCCAACGCGAAAGCCTTGCGCTTCGAGTAAACGGCCAATGATCGCCATACCAAAACTGGGGTGATCCACATAAGCGTCACCCGTGACGATCACGATGTCACAGCTGTCCCATCCTAGGGCATCCATCTCCTTTTTACTGGTTGGCAGGAAAGGTGCGGTTCCAAAGCACTCTGCCCAGTATCTTTTATATTGATGAATAGGAGTGATGTTGCTGTGCATATTTTGACCTCTGATTAATGAGCCGCGCATTATAACGACTTGCACTAGTAGTATCTAGCGGAACATTGGCTTTGCGTTCTATTTATAAAGAAAAT
>NZ_NDIM01000107.1:0-6795 GCF_002241375.1 Vibrio sp. V19_P1S1T109
GGTGTGGCTGGTGCCACTGCCGCCGTTCATATGGGAGAACTGGGGCTCAATGTGCTGCTTTTGGAAAAAAGCGCTGGTCTCGTTAATGGGCCGCCGATTTGCCATCTGCACGCGGGCGGTAACCTCTATCGCGAAATTTCGCAGCAGCAGTGTCTTGAGTTACTTAAGCAGTCGATTGAAACCGTCAGGCTCTACCCACACACGCTGAATAAGCGACCGACTGTGATTGCTGTTCCGCATAGTGATGGCGGTGAGCCGCAAGCCTTATTACCAAGGCTAGAGCTTATTCAGCGCAGCTATCAACAATTGGTTGATGAAGACCCATGTAATCAGCAGCTTGGTCAACCCCAAGAGTATTTCAAACTCTACAGCCGTGAAGCACTGCAGGTATTAGCAACTCAGCAACAGAGTGATCAACCGACATCATTCGATGATTGGGTGATCCCTTTTGCTCAACATGCAGATTTAAATCAGTTGAAGTACCCAGTCATTGCGGTGCAGGAATACGGTTGGAGTGTTTTTCGGCTGGCGGCCAGTGCTGAGCTTGCGTTAGCGGCGATGCCTCATTGCCAAGTTTTAACGCACGCTCAATTAATCAAATCTGATTTTATTGATGAGCAATGGCAGCTCGTTTATCTGGATGCTCAAAAGCATGAACACGTTATTCATGTCGATTATTTAGTCAATGCATGTGGTTATGAAACGGGAATAGTCGATGATTTGGCTAAGGCTCCGCGTCAACGCTTGGTGGAATTTAAAGCGGCCTACGTTACCCGTTGGGCAGAATGCGACCAGCAATGGCCAGAAGTGATTTTTCACGGGCCAAGAGGCACCCCACAAGGAATGGCTCAGCTAACACCGTATGCTGATGGTCTATTTCAGTTACATGGTATGACCGAGGGAATCACGTTATTTAAAGATGGGTTAGTGGCCTCGCAAGCTGGATCATCACAGCCCGTATTGCCTGATTATCTCGAACGCAAAATTAAGAACGGTTGGCAACAGGACGCACTGCAAGAGCGCAGTGAACGAGCCATACACCACATGAGTCATGTTCATCCCACAGTATACTCAAGCACAAGTGGCTGGTAAGCCACTGTTTGGTGCGCAGCAAATTCCCGGCCAAGATGCCACATTACGAGCCGCTGATGTTACGTTTGAAGCTCATAATTATGCGCGAATCGAAGTGGTCAAAGGTTCATCCGCGTTGGAAGCGGCAACTAAAATTGTTCAGCATTGGCAGTTAGTGAACGATGAAGACTTGCTACAATCGATAGAAGTTCGTCACCCAATCAGCATGAGTTTGTCTCTTGAACAGGTGGAAGAGAAAGCCATCGCGTTAGCTAAGGCACGTGCTTATCCTGAAGAATTAGCAAAAATTGTCGGTATGGTTTGATTGGTAACACCTTGCGGTTTTCTAAAGGAGCAAGGTGATAGTCGTTAGTAGCCGAAATAACGCGCCCATTGGCACCAAACCTCTTGCAGGCCTTGTATATCACCTTTGACAAAACGTATTTTCTGCCCCGGTTTTGCTTGTGCCAAACGGGGCAGATCAATGCGAGCCACACACCCTAATTTAGGGTAACCGCCGATGGTTTGGCGATCGTTGAGTAAAATGATCGGTTGGCCATCTGGCGGGATTTGAATCGCCCCCAAAGCAATTCCTTCCGATAAAATAGGTGTAGCGGGTGGGGTAACCGTATCGCCATTAAGACGATAGCCCATGCGATCGGCATGCTGACTGACAGTGAAGCTGGTTTGATAAAAGCGATCGAGTTGCTGCGATGAAAATTGCAGGGCTTGGTAGCCTTCAATGACGCGTAATTTAAGTGGCAGATTATAATCAGGCTTATAACGAAAAGTAATGTGTACGGGTTTGTTATCGATAGCGTGGGGATTAAAGTGCAGTGAATCGCCCGCTTGCAGTGGTACACCGTTTTGCGTTAACCCACCAAGCTGTTCTTTGGGTACGGTGACAACACTACCTAAATGGTGAGGCACAATGAACCCTCCGCGCACGGCCAAATAAGCTCTTAAGCCATTTTTGGCTAGGCCAAATTTCAGTGTTTGCCCGGCTTGCGCGCTAAAGCTTCGCCAATTACCAATAACTTTGCCATCTAACGTGGCCGATAAATCACCACCTGCAATTGCCAGCATACATGGATGTTTAACATGAAATTCCGCCTGACCAAGCGTGATTTCAAGCGTTGCTAAATTGACTCGGTTACCCAGTAAATGGTTGGCCCAACTGTAGGCGTAATCATCGACTGGTCCTGATTGAGTAACACCGATATGACTGAGACCAAAGCGGCCAAAATCTTGAATTAAGCTCAGTTGACCGGGTTTTATCACCTGTAGTAGGGGGCTCATGAATGGTGCTCCCACTGCGAGGCTAATTGAGGTATTTCACCTCCTAATGATAAAAATTCCTCGCGAGTCATCGCTGTAAACTTCACTTTAGTTCCAATCGAAAAAGGCGTCATTGGTGTTTGATGAGGAGAAAAGAGCGCATGGGGGCAATTAGCGATGATATTCCATCCCCCGGGAGAGTTGTTCGGATAGACGGCCGTTTGCTGTTCTGCAATCGCGACGCTGCCTTTTGCCACATTAAGGCGTGGGGTGGCATGGCGCGGTAAGCGTAATTGTTCATCTACTTCAGCCATAAAGGCAAAGCCTGGTGCAAAACCGACGGCACAAACGGTGTAGACCGTTTGAGTGTGCAGCGCGATAACTTGTTGCGTGGATAAACCAAGCGCATGGTAGCGCTTTAAATCTGGGCCGACACTTTCATCGTAGTAAGCGCCAAGCTCAACCAAATTGTGGGTGGCTTCCACAGTTAAAGATAAGGCCGCGATCGCTGTGATCAATTGCTGCTCTAGCTCCCTTTGACTTATACGATAAGGAAGGTAATCGATCAAAATGGTAGTGTAAGAAGGGGTGACATTCATCAGGTAAGCAGAAAACTGCACCATGATCTGTTGCGCAATTTGTCCGATGTCGAGTGAGAGATCGGCCGATGGCGGGTGAGTAAAACGCAATAAGAGGCTGCATTCCGCAACGGGTTCAATGCTGTAGTTCAATGTCACTTAACACTCCTTGTGATGACGTTGTAGCCGCTAGGAGATACACGTGTAATGGTTCAACGCTCTCGTAGACAAATTCGGATTTTCTCTATCAGTTCAATCGCCGCCGGGTTATCGCCATGCACGCAAATCGTATCGGCTTCGATAGGGATCACAAAGCCATCCGAACTGGTCACTTTTCCGTAATCAACCAGTTGTTTAATTTGATTGATGATCGCCTCTTCATTAGTCAGCACTGCATTGGCTTGGCCTCTTGGAGTGAGCATACCATTAGCGAGATAAGTTCGGTCGGCAAAGGCTTCAAACAGCAATGGCACGTCATAAATATCGGCGATATCAAGGTAATCTTGGTTATTGCCTGAAGCTAAGATCATCAAGGGCACATTGAAGCAAGAAACTGCATCGACCACTGAGCGAAAGACAGATTTGTCACGCATCATATCGTTATATAAAGCCCCATGAGGTTTGACGTAGCTTATCTCGGCATTTTTGCTCTCACATAATGCCTTGAGTGCACCAATCTGGTAAATCAGTAACTCGCAGATCTCTTCTTCGCTAAAACTCATTGAACGGCGACCAAAACCTTGCAAATCGGGGTAACCCGGGTGAGCGCCAATCATTACATCAAATTGAATCGCCAGCTCAATCGTTCGGCTCATCACGTGTGGGTCAGAGGCATGAAAGCCACACGCAATATTGGCCATGTCAATCCAAGGCATCACCAACTCATCAGCGCCCATTTGCCATGCACCGAAGCTCTCGCCCATGTCACAATTGAGAGTGATTGTTCTTTTTGTCACGGGTTGCATCATCCTTGAGTATCCATGTTGAGTAACTTGCCGTAATCAAAGGCAATATACAGTGATCCGATTCATTGTTTGGCGATAAGTATGGGCCGAAAGAGAGCGAATTTGCCTGATAGACAAACATTAAAGCAGATTGATTTATAAGTGAAGTTTAGGTTGAAAGTCGTTAAACTTGCACAACCAATGTCAGAAGGTAAAAACAATGAAAGTATTAGTGACAGGCGGGATGGGGTATATCGGCAGCCATACCTGCATTCAAATGATCCACGCCGGTATGACACCCGTAATTTTTGACAACTTATACAATAGTAAAGCATCGGTTTTAGAGCGCATCGAAAAAGTGTCCGGTGTGAAGCCGCTGTTCGTCCATGGTGATGTACGCAACCAAGCACAACTGGTTGAAGTGATGAAAGCGCAAAATATTCAAGCGGTGATCCATTTCGCAGGCTTAAAAGCAGTCGGTGAGTCAGTAGAAAAACCATTGGAATATTACGATAACAATGTGAATGGCACATTGGTACTGGTGGCGGCCATGCGTGAAGCTGGCGTGAAGGCACTTGTTTTTAGTTCATCTGCAACCGTATACGGTGACCCAGCCTCAGTGCCTATTACCGAAGATTTCCCAACCAGCGCGACCAACCCTTATGGCCGTAGTAAGTTAATGGTTGAAGAGTGCTTGGCCGATTTCCATAAAGCCAACCCAGATTGGAGCATTACACTGCTGCGCTATTTTAACCCTGTAGGTTCACATCCATCAGGCGAGTTAGGTGAAGATCCACAAGGCATTCCGAACAACCTAATGCCTTTTGTCTCGCAAGTGGCCGTGGGTCGAAGAGCATTTCTCTCTGTTTTTGGCAGTGATTACCCAACTAAAGACGGCACAGGGGTTCGCGATTATATTCACGTAATGGACCTAGCCGATGGTCATATTGCTGCGCTGGAAAAAGTAGGCCAACAAGCAGGCTTGCACATTTATAACCTAGGCACAGGAAATGGCTACAGTGTACTAGAGATGGTGAAAGCGTTTGAACAAGCGTCAGGTAAAAGCGTGCCGTACCAATTGGTCGAACGCCGCGCTGGTGATATTGCGGAGTGTTGGGCAGATCCAAGCAAAGCGATGGCGGATCTAGGTTGGAAAGCGACTCGTAGCCTAGAAGCGATGACACAAGATACGTGGCGTTGGCAGTCAAATAATCCACAAGGTTATCCTGAGTCTTAAGCTCTTGCTTCAACTTCTCTGCGATGAATGAAATAAATAGCCAGTCAAATGACTGGCTATTTTGATCTGACTTGGTTACTCAAGCAACCCAATGATCAGTTGGTCCGATAACGGCTTAAAATTTCACCAAGGTTGCGCGAAGCGTTTGCAAGGCTAGCGACACCTTGCGATGAGGTTTGCGCAACACTGCGAATCGCATTGGATTGTGTACGAATATCACTCAGCTCAGCAGCAATATCATTAGCAACGGCGCTTTGCTCCTCGGCTGAAGTTGAAATTTGAATACTCATGTCATTGATCATTTTTGCTGATTCAGCAATTTGATTGACGTTATTGCCGATGTTAGCGACTAAATCACTACTGGTTTGAGCTTGACTAACCGTTTGCTCAGTAATGCGTGCGATATCTTGACTTTCGGTTTGCAGCTTCTCAATCATGGATTGAATTTCAACAGTAGCCGCTTGCGTGCGGCTAGCTAAGGTGCGAACTTCATCAGCTACCACGGCAAAACCGCGCCCTTGTTCACCAGCACGTGCCGCTTCTATTGCAGCGTTCAGTGCCAATAAGTTCGTCTGTTGCGAAATGGCATTGATGGTGGTGATCACATCGTTAATCTGCGCCGTATTTTCATTCAATGTAGACACCGAATGAGAGGCTTGTTCAATGAACTTTGACAACTGGGAAATTTCATTAATCGCTTGCTGAACTAGCTGTGAGCTCTCTTCCGCTTGTTTTGAATCTTGCTCGGCTTGCTGATTGGCTTGTTGGGAAATGGTCGACACTTCTTGCGCCGAGGCCGTCATCTCTTCCATGGCCGTGGCGACGGAATCCAAGGAAGCGTATTGGCTACTGATTTGTTGCTCGCTCTCTTTCATCTCATGGGCAAAAGAGCTGGATGTTTCACCGAGAGTGGTGGCATTTTGTTTTACTGAAACTACCAGTTCGGTCAAGGTGTCCATGGCGTTATCGAGCGCGCAGCCAATGGTGCCAAACTCATCGCGACCGGGATGAAAACCTAATCGTGAAGTTAAATCACCTTGTGAAATTTTCAAGGTTGTTGTGTACAGCACCCACAATGCACCGCCAATAAAAGTAGCGACCCAATAGAGGAAAATAGCAAAAGGGATTGCCCACAAATAGCTCAACAGAAAAGTCGAGAGTGCCGATCGCCGAGCGTCTTTTTCAAGATAAGAGAGATTCTCTGTTAGCGCGTAAACTTTGCCATCGCTGTGTTTTGCTGTGGCGGTAATCACCCCTTTTTGATAACTAGTTGCGGCTAAAGAATGGCGAGTTTCAACCGCTGAAAGGGTTTGTGGATCTGCACCGCTGGCAAGCAGACCTTGCAGTTTGTACTCAACGGCCAACTTCGATTGCGCTTCTATCTGGGCCAGTGAATCAACATAGCGATTTCCTGCGACAAAGCTTAAAGCGGTGAGGAATAAAGCGAAGATCACCCACATCTTGTCATTAATTGACATTTTAATGAACACGCGGTCAATCGTCCTGAACTGAACTTCTTTCATTGCTGCTCCGATATGCAAAAAAGTAATAGTAAATTTTATAAATATACTAAGGCTAAATGTGTGTGTTCGTGCAGAATTTTATGAAATGAATGTTGACTTAAATATCAAGATTGAGACTTTGATCTTATTTTAGGTTAAAAAAAGTGGGGAGAGTAATATTACTC
>NZ_NDIM01000366.1:0-6729 GCF_002241375.1 Vibrio sp. V19_P1S1T109
AGTCAGCGCGCAGCATCACCACTGCGCGTTTTTCTTAACCATCATCTCAACGTATTTCCATTAAAAATCATCATCTTGTCTTTCAATGTAAAATTCACTTTGCGCACTCAATAATAAATATTAATGACATAACTTGCATAAGTGTTCGCCGTGTACCAATTTTATTAAGTTGGCTAGGTGTCTCATTGGTCTACCATTCATATTAATAATATGATCAAGTTTCACCTTAATCTTTCTAGCTGTTATACGGTGAGGGTGAATCTATGACTTTAGGTTTTAAAAGCAGAATATATGTGAGCGTAGCACTGCTCGTTGCGATTTCTTTAATCGTTTTGGGCACCATCAACATGCTGTCGTTAAAAGAGAAGATGATTACCTCTTTAACCACAGAAACTCAAAACAAGCTCAACTATCACGTTTCTGAACTCGAATCTTGGGTGAAAACACGTTATCAAGCCGTAGTTAAAGGTTCACAACATTTCCGATCTGCTCTTTCTGATCAAGAGAATGTCAACTTAGTTCGATTGTTAGCTGAGAGTGCGCAAATTTCAAATGTCATTATGGCGTATGACGATGGCCGTGCCTATATGTCGTTTGACAAAGACAACGGAGTTGTGACAGGCAAAAAAAACTTCACTAATAAAGATTGGTATCGACAGGCTAAAACCTCCCGTTCATCACTGCTAACCGAGATTTATGAAGATCAAATTACGGGTAAACGTGTGATCAGTGCTGTGATGCCCGTCTATGAACAAGGTCAATTCATTGGAGTACTGCTTGGCGATATTCAACTGGATGAGGTTATTGTCCAAGTCAGTAATATGCGCTTTGCTGGCGGTGCAGCGACACTAACCGACAAGAATGCTGTCTTTTTTGCTAGTGATGATCCTAGTGATATTGGACGAACGCCCTCGCAAGTCAGCCCTAATTTCCTCGAAATGGAGAAACTTTTTAGCCAGCAAGATGCTGGTCATTTGTCATTTCCTTATTTAGGCATTGAGTTTGATGGTTATTTCAAGCGCGTTAACCTAACCGATAATATGTACTGGACCATGATGGTGTTCGTCGACAAAGGTACGGCGTTAGCTAATGTGTATGAAGCGCAAAGTAGCGCTATTTACACTGGGGTGATTTTGCTCATTATCAGCGTCGCGGCAATCTTCGTCATTCTTAATTATATCTACAAGCCTTTGCTACGCCTGAAAAAAGCGGTACTTGATCTTTCGAAAGGCTCTGGTGATTTGACACGCCGCTTGGAGGTGAATGGTGATGATGACTTAGCGCAGATAAGCCAAGGCTTCAATTTATTCTCAGAAAATCTACAAAAAATGATGTTGCAAATATCTGATGCCAGTCAAAACATCTCCTCTAATATTGAGCAGTTAGGTCAAACGGCAAAGGAAAATGAGCGGATGCTGCTTTCGCACTCATCTGAAACAGAGCAAGTGGTGACGGCCATTACTGAAATGAGTGAAAGTGCACGTACTGTGGCAGAGAGCGTTACGCAATCGAATCACATTACTGACTCGGCGAGCAAAGAGGCCAAACAATCGATTATTATTGTGAATAATGCGGTTGAAACGGTCAGCTCATTGGTGAGTGATGTTGAACAGATGTCTGAGCGCATTGCCAATATGAACAAAGATGCGATCAAGATCAGCGAAGTATTGACCGTGATTGGCGCTATTTCAGAGCAAACGAACTTGCTTGCGTTGAATGCGGCGATCGAAGCGGCGCGTGCGGGTGAGCAAGGCCGTGGGTTTGCGGTGGTTGCAGATGAAGTTCGTGCTTTAGCGGCGAGAACGCAAAACAGCACTACTGAAATATCAGATATGCTGGCCAAGCTACTTGAAGGGACGGATAGCGTTGTAGCCGCAATGGACAAAACTAAAAACCAATGTCAAACCACAGCAGATAAAACGTCCGAAGTTTCTGGTAGTTTAAACATCATGAGTACTTCCGTTTCCGAAATTGATGATTTGAGTACGCAGATTGCTGCTGCGACCGAACAGCAAAGTACAGTCGCAGAAGAGCTCAGTCGCAATATGCTAGCGATAAGAGACATCGTTGAATCATTGGTGGTGAGTGGCAGACAAACCGTCAGTGCTACGGAGTCACTCTCTTACTCAAACCATGAGCTTGACCGCTTGGTCTCCAACTTTAAGTTAAAGTAATAAAACGCCGCTAACGCGGCGTTTTATTTGGGATTAAGCACGGAGAGAGCATCATGAAAACAGCGTATTATAGCGTGTGGATAGATGAGCACGCCAATCAACTGAACCCTGCGTTTGAGCAAATTTTCCAGACAGTGAAAGCGCATTTTTTTGCTCGCGATCCCAATCGTTGGCCTTTGTATCGTATTCACGAGATTGCCCGTTGGCTTGAAGAGCGAAAAATTGATGCGCCAACCGTGGTAAATACTGCGTTGCAGCAACAATTACGGCATTCAAACACCATTCCTCGACACTCGAGCCACGTCATTCACCCTTTTAACGACTTAGCGCTTTATGCCGCCAAACGTTCAAAAAACTGGGATGACCCTCGCTCAGTGGAAAATGTGATCTCGACACCTTGTGATCCGGCCATTCACGGTGCGCTACTTGCGACTATCGCCAACCCTAACTTGGTTTATAGCGAATATGCGGGAGATGCCATTGAACTGGAAAAATTAGTCGTGCGGCAGATCGCGCATTTAGCTGGTTATGATAGTGATCAAGCGACTGGAGTATTCACACAAGGAGGTACATTTTGTAATTTGTACGGCTATCTATTAGGTATTCGAAAAGCGTTGCCAAAGTCAGCTCTGAATGGTTTGGCGGGAGAAGATTACAGGATATTCAATTCAGAGGCAGGTCACTATTCAAACATGACAAATTTGTCGTTGTTGGGGGTTGATGTTCAAGGTAAAGCGATTCGGATCAAAGTTAAAGATAACAATGAAATGGATTTGGCTGAATTAGACCAACAATTGATTTTCTGTTTTAAAAATGGCATTGCTGTTCCTAGCATAATGTTGACATTTGGCAGTACCGATACCTTCGCAACTGATGATATTGAACAGGTTTATGCGATAAGAGAAAGAAGATGCCAAGAATATGCGATTTCGATGAAACCACATATTCATGTTGATGCTGCTGTTGGGTGGAGTATGTTGTTTTTTCAAGAGTATGATTTTGAACGCAACCCTTTATCGCTTAATCGGGCAACACTGACGGGTATTGAATCCTTATTGCCGAGGATTAAAAGTTTACAATTAGCGGATTCATTTACGGTCGATTTTCAAAAATGGGGTTATGTCCCTTATACTTCCAGCTTGGTGATGCTCAAAAACAAACACGATCTCGCGGTATTAAAAACAGATCCCGGTTATTACTCCTACTTTGAACATGCTCAAAGAGAAGAGAGCCATTTGCAATCGACCATTGAATGTTCACGCAGTGCCGTGGGTGTTTTTTCTGCCTATTCAGCACTGCAACATTTAGGTATCGAAGGCTACCAAACCGTGATTGGTCATACATTGCAAAATGCTAATTATTTACGCTGCCAATTAGCCGCTCTACCACACTGCAAGGTGGCAGCAGTAGAAAACCAAGGGCCAAGTGTTACTTTTCGTCTCTATGACCCACAGAAAGTGACGTGTGCTGAATCGATGTTTGAGCAAGAAATGAACGTCGCCCGTCAGGGTTCTATGGTTGATTCGATAGTAGAGAATACGCTCTACCATCGTCATCAGTTCTTATCTCATAAAGGCCAGCATCTCAACACCAATTGGGTCGATTCGATTGCGCGCACTCATTATGATGATACTGGACATTGCTTACATATTCCGGGAGAAAAAGCGGTTTTAATGAACCCCAATACCACCCGAAAACATATCGAACAGTTTTGCCAAAACATTGTTCGGCGCTAGCCATGGAAAGGGTGAGCGCGAACTGAAATGAATGACTAGTCACGTCAATGTAATGTTATTTTTCACCACGGATGCGGTATGAAGAATGTATTACCATGTGCGCGTGATATTAACCTGAATGTTACATTTTAGATAACAAGCTGTCTCAAGGAACGATAATGAAAAAACAACTGTTGACCCTGGCAATTAGCGTTTGCTTTACCTATGTGGCGCAAGCAAATGAATGGGGATATGAAGGTGAACGTGGCCCTGAACATTGGGGACATGTTTCTAAAATTTGTGAAATGGGCAAAAATCAAAGCCCAATTGATATCAATGGCCTCGTTGAAGCTGATTTAAAATCTTTGGATATCCATTATTCAGGCGTTGTGAGTGCATTGACCAACAATGGACACACGCTGCAAGCCTCAGTTTCAGGGAAAAATACACTGGTAGTGGATGGTACAGAATTTGAACTCAAACAATTTCACTTCCATACCCCTTCTGAAAACTTAATTAAAGGACATCAATATCCTTTAGAAGCGCATTTTGTGCATGCTGATGCGTCTGGCAATCTGGCAGTTTTGGCGGTGATGTTTGAAACGGGTGCACAGAACGAACCATTAGCTCAGCTTATTGCGGAGTTGCCTAAAGTTGGGGCGAATGTGCCGTTAGCAAAAGGGTTAGCAGTACAGTCACTGTTACCTAAGCTAGATGAGTATTACCGTTTTAATGGGTCACTCACAACGCCGCCTTGCAGTGAAGGCGTGAGATGGTTGGTGGTCAAGCAGCCGAAAAGTTTGTCACAGCAACAAAGTGCAGCACTACATAGTGTGATGGGAAATAACAATCGGCCCATACAAGCTCACAATGCTCGCTTAGTGCTAGAAAAAGAATAACAACGTTCTTTAAGCGATTTGAAGTCGCAGTCGGGCTCACAGGGTTTACTATTTCCTTTCCGCTCTGCTTCTTCAAAATTTAGGTGTAAGTGCTTAATTTAGCTAAGCTATTTTTTGTGCTTATTCATTGACAGCATTTAATGTATAGCGGCTTGCACTGGCTAAAGATAGTGGTTTTGAAAACCAATAGCCTTGTAAATAAGTTGCCCCCATCTCTTTAAATTTTTGGTACATGTCGCCATTTTCAACCCCCTCAATAACAATGTCGACGCCATTGGTGTGACAAAACTGGATGAGAAAGGCCAAATATTGTTCTGATGCTGGGTTAGTCAGTGTTTTCCATACAATGCTTTTGTCTATTTTAATTTGATTGAGGGGCAAATCAAAGAAGCTATTGAGTGAGCTAAAACCAGCTCCAAAATCATCCAGCGACAGTTGAAACCCCATTTCATTTAAGGAGTGAAGCTGGTTAATCGCATTTTTATCGCCATCGAGTATGACAGTTTCCGTCAGTTCTAACACAATCGAAGAGGGCAATACACCGGAAGCCTTAGCCATTGTTAGTATCTGTTGTGGGAAGTCACTTTTCAGAAGTTGAAGGACTGAAACATTAATATTAACCCGAATATTAACCCCATTTTGTTTATTGTAACGGCCAATAAACTCACAGGCTTTTTTGAAGACAAAATAGCCTAAATCAACAATCAGCCCCTTTTTTTCTGCAACGGGAATAAATTCGTCCGGGAAAATCTCACCAAACTCTTTTGAGCGCCAGCGGACTAAGGCTTCAAAGCTGGATACCTGTCCTGATTGTGCATGAATAATGGGTTGGAATTTCACGGACAATGAACGTTGATCTAATGCTTCCTTTAAGCCTCTTTCGATGAAGAAATAACGATCAACGTTTTTTTGAATTCGGCCACTGTAAATTTCGATACGAGAATGATTTTTGGCACTAGCAAATTGGCAAGTTCGTGATGCAATATTTAACAACTCATCGGCAGATATAGCACGGTTTATCTCAGGATAGACACCAATGCTAATATCATTACCATAGAGGTGCCCATGCTCCGTGGCTGATTTCGAATAGTGCTTCATTATTTGAGAGCAGATATGCTTGAGCTCATCGTATGAGCGTTCTCCTCTAAGTAATATGGCAAAATCGTCAGAGCGAATACGGTAAAAATCAGCAAATTCATCGGGTAGTTCACGCAGTGCACTGACGACGTGATTCAGTAAATCTTTAACAATATCTGAGCCGTATTGATTGAGATAAGACTTAATATCTTCAAGTTGGATGTAGATAAGTGAATAAGGCTCTCCAATTTTGAGTGCTTTCTCATCAATATCGAGCAGTAATTTACTTCGATTATAGAGGCCTGATGAGCTGTCAAAAAATGCAGCTTGATGAATGTAATCTTCCATCAATTTTTGATCGGAGATATCTTTATGGCTACCCACCATAAAATGTTCACCGTTCACACTTTTTGTGACCGCATTCCCCTCTAACCAGATATATTGACCATTTGCTTTTTTGACTCGGTATTGAATCGATTCCCTTGATTCAGTGGTGCTGATATGCTTGTCGACGCGGCTGTTGAGCAGTGCACGATCCATAGGATGAACCAAACTCAGCCAATCAGCATAGGAAATAGTTTCGCTGTTTACACCAAATTGTACATAAAATGTTGGATTATAGAGCACCATGTTTCCATCGCTGCTCATATAAAACAGACCTTGACTAAAAAAATCGAGAACATGAACCAGACGCTGCTTTGCAACGGCACTGTCTAGGTCTGAAATTGAATACTCTTCCTGCGGAAATGACATTGTCATGTTAATCCTAATTCAAGCGAAAGCAGCAATGGATGATAATTGTGAGTCTTGATCCAAAACCTTTATGACTCATCTTTAAAGAGTACTATAACGCTTGTACTAAGA
>NZ_NDIM01000368.1:0-6702 GCF_002241375.1 Vibrio sp. V19_P1S1T109
GGATAATTCTGTGATTGGGGTGAACGAACGTAGCTAACACCACAGCAACTTCAGGTGGGAAGGGTGTAACAACAATTATCTATGGGGTTAATAATGAATAAGGAAGGAAAATTCATGGCATTGAATAAATTGATTAAAGTTGGAATTATTGCAGCAGCGGTCATGGGTACAGGTACGTTAAGCGCACAAGAGTTCATTACGATTGGTACAGGATCCGTCACTGGTGTTTACTACCCGACAGGTGGTGCTATTTGTAAGCTGGTTAATAAAGGGCGTAAAGATCACAACATTCGCTGCTCAGTAGAATCAACAGGCGGATCGATCTACAACGTGAACACGATTCGTGCAGGTGAACTCGATTTCGGTATTGTTCAATCTGACTGGCAGTACCATGGTTATAACGGTACCAGTGAATTTGCCGAGCAAGGCCCGAATAAAAAACTGCGCGCAGTATTTTCCCTTCATACCGAACCTTTTAATATCATTGCCCGCGCCGATTCAGGCATTGAAAACGTGGCTGACTTGAAAGGTAAACGTGTCAACATTGGTAACCCAGGTTCTGGTGACAGGGCAACCATGGCTGTTGTGATGGATGCATTTGGTTGGACCAATGACAGCTTCAAACTGGCTTCTGAGCTCAAAGGCTCTGAGCGCTCTCAAGCATTGTGCGACAATAAAATAGATGCCTTTATTTATATGGTTGGCCATCCAAATGGTTCAATCAAAGAAGCAACGACCTCATGCGATGCAAAACTCGTCTCTGCTACTGGCCCTGAAATTGAAAAAATTGTTGCCAATAACCCTTACTACGCTTACAGCACGATTCCTGCTGGCATGTACCGTGGAACAGATAAAGATGTAACCAGTTTTGGTGTGGCTGCGACCTTGGTATCAAGCACTGATGTGTCTGATGAAGTCGCATACAATTTGGTCAAAGCGGTATTTGAAGATTTTGATACCTTTAAACGTCTTCACCCTGCCTTTGCTAACTTGAAAAAAGAAGACATGGTGAAAGCGGGGATCTCCATTCCTCTTCACCCTGGCGCAGAAAAATATTACAAAGAAATCGGTCTGCTAAAATAATTTCGCATCGCGAAAACCAACAATAGCGATACCGAATCAAAGGAGGCTGAACGTCTCCTTTGATTGCCCTTTCAGTCACGAGCGATATGCCCTTTATCCCTTGGCGTTATGGTCAACGATGATGGCCTGTCCTCTTACGTTTACAACGACTCTCTGGGCACATTTGGGTTTTAAATGATTTAACAACCCACCTTTTGTTCTGTTCCGCAATAGCCCACTTCTCATTAGCAGTGAATTGACCCTGTGACCAACCGAGACGTAGGCAGCCAATAATAAGGATAACGTACATGACGAAGACACTTACTCCGTCAACCGATGTGCAGGAAATGGTAGCGCAATCTGATACCGGCGCAAGAAACCCTCACGGCTTGCCGGGGCGCATTTTGTGGTTTGTCCCACTATGTTGGTCACTATTCCAACTTTGGTATGCTTCACCGCTGCCCTTTATTTTTAACTTTGCCATCTTAAACGATACGCAAGCACGAGCCATTCACCTCACATTCGCTGTTTTTCTCGCCTTTACTGCCTACCCTGCGTTGAAGAACTCACCACGCGATCGCATTCCATTGATTGATTGGATTTTGGCATTGGCGGGCAGTTTCTCTGCTGCTTACATCTATTTATTTTACAATGAGTTGGCTGGTCGCTCCGGTGCGCCAACCTTGATTGATATAGCGGTCTCCGTCACAGGGATGGTGTTATTACTTGAAGCAACACGTCGAGCATTAGGGCCACCACTAATGTTGGTCGCAGCACTCTTTTTGCTCTACACCTTTGGTGGCCCCTACATGCCGGATGTGATCGCTCATAAAGGAGCGAGCCTAAACAAAGCGATGTCTCATTTATGGCTGACTACTGAAGGGGTTTTTGGGGTGGCTCTTGGGGTTTCCACCTCTTTTGTGTTCTTGTTTGTTCTATTTGGCGCAATGCTTGAACGAGCTGGCGCAGGTTCCTATTTTATCAAAGTGGCCTTTTCACTGTTGGGCCACATGCGAGGCGGTCCCGCGAAAGCAGCGGTTGTAGCCTCAGGCTTATCGGGGCTAGTGTCTGGCTCATCGATTGCAAACGTAGTTACCACCGGTACTTTTACCATTCCCTTGATGAAACGTGTCGGCTTTCCCGGAACAAAGGCGGGCGCTGTTGAAGTAGCCGCTTCCACCAATGGCCAATTAACCCCGCCTATCATGGGTGCTGCCGCATTTTTAATGGTGGAATATGTCGGTATTTCCTATGTTGAAGTGATCCGTGCGGCGCTACTGCCAGCGCTTATCTCTTATATTGCCTTAATTTATATTGTCCATTTGGAAGCCTGCAAAGCAGGAATGAAAGGCCTACCTCGCCGTCATACACCGACATGGGTGCAAAGCTTACTTTCATTTACGGGTACTATTTTAGGGCTTTGCGTTCTCAGCGCTGTTGTTTACTACGGCATTGGTTGGACCAAAGAGGTGTTTGGTGACGCCGCTACTCCAATTGTTACGGTCGCGCTTTTACTGACTTATGTCGCTCTGATTAAAATTTCGTCTCGCTACGCCTCAGAAAGTTCAATGGATATGGATATCCAAGAAGTACCCGACCCTGGGCCGACGGTAAAATCAGGGCTTCATTACCTGCTACCTATTGTGGTGCTCGTATGGTGTTTGACGGTCGAGCGCTTCTCGCCCGGATTATCCGCTTTTTGGGCCACGATATTTATGGTCTTCATTTTAATCACTCAGCGGCCAATCATGTCGTTACTCAATAAGAGCAACGATTTGAACACGCAAGTGAAGGCTGGGTTTGTTGATCTTGCCGAAAGCTTGGTTTCAGGCGCGCGGAATATGATTGGCATTGGTGTGGCAACCGCAGCCGCAGGAACCGTCGTTGGTGTCGTCACCTTGACTGGCATTGGCTTAGTGATGACCGATTTTGTTGAGTTTATATCCGGTGGCAGCGTCATACTGATGCTGATTTTTACCGCCGTGATCAGCCTCATTCTTGGTATGGGCTTACCGACCACTGCCAACTACATCGTCGTATCAACCTTAATGGCTCCCGTCATTGTGACACTGGGAGCCGCTCATGGTCTTATCATCCCATTGATTGCCGTACACTTATTTGTGTTCTATTTCGGCATTTTGGCAGATGACACCCCACCAGTTGGCTTGGCGGCATTTGCCGCAGCTGCTATCGCTAAATCAGACCCTATTCGTACAGGTATTCAAGGGTTTGCTTACGATATTCGTACCGCCATTTTGCCCTTTATGTTCGTATTCAACACTCAACTACTGCTAATGGGAATTGATACATGGTGGCACTTAGCGTTAACCATTTTCTCGGCCATTACCGCAATGCTGCTGTTTTCTGCTGCGACTCAAGGTTGGTGGCTAACTCGCAATAAGTGGTGGGAAACCGTCTTGTTGTTGGTGCTGACGTTCTCGTTCTTCCGACCCGGTTTTTGGTGGGACATGATTTATCCTGCGACCGAACTGCACCCAGGCACAGAGATAGCGCAAATTGTAGAAAACCTCGATGTGGGTCAATCGATAGAGCTTATCGTCGCTGGTGAAACCATTGAAGGTGATTACTTATCAAAAACAGTACTACTCCCTTTTGATGATCAAGCGTCAACGGCAGAACAGCGTATTCAATCAATGGGGCTAACCCTGAAAGAAACCAGTAATCGTATGCTGGTGGATATGATTGACTTTGGCAGTCCAGCTGAAGCTGCAGGCATAGATTTTGATTGGGAAATCCGCTCAGTTGTGTTGGAAAGCCAACGGCCAATGAAAGAGTGGGTTTTCTTACCTGCATTATTATTAGTGCTGACGCTAGCTTGGAATCAAAAACGCCGTATGAGAACACAAGAAATACGCGCTTAATCAATATGCCTAGCACGAGCTAGGCATATACTTTACGGAAACAAGGTGCTCTAAAGCACCCTATCGTAGATGAGATAATCCATAATGTATAAACACATCCTTGTTCCAGTGGACCTTAATGAAAAAGGCTTTTCTGACAAAGCCGTTGAACTTGCTGTTTGGCACGCGACACATTCCAATGCTGAAATTCATCTTTTAAATGTATTACCTGGTATCCACATGTCGATGGTCGCCACATACTTCCCGAAAGATGCCGCGGCGAAAATGAAAGAAGACGTCAAGCAACAGCTAAAACAGTTTGCTGATCAACATATCGCTGACGAAATAATCTACAAACTGCATGTAGCGGAAGGTAAAGCCTACACCACCATTTTAGATTACGCAGAAAAGCTCGGAGCTGATTTGATTATCATGCCAAGCCATAAACGATCGAAGATCGATAAAGTGATGCTGGGATCGGTGGCCAGTAAAGTAGTGCAAAACTCGCCAATCAATGTACTGGTTGTCAAACCGCAAGGATAGAAACCCTGCATCGTCATAAAAAAGCGCATGAGGCGCTTTTTTTATGCCAACGACAAGCGCCTCAGTTAGGAATTGGCTATCAAACTAATAGGCTCAATTACCTTTACTTGTTGAGAATAATTATCAATAATGTTTACATCAACCCGATAACCGTTTAGGTGAACATTATGAAAAAAACGCTTAGCTTTGCCGCGATCCATTTCAGTATTGCGTTTACCGTCGTTTATCTACTTACGGGCGACATTATTCTTGGTAGTCTGATTGCCATGCTTGAGCCGATGGTCAATACCGTTGCTTTTTACTTTCACGAAAAAGTATGGGCGCACTACGCCCCACTGCGCCGCTACTCACAATCGGCCAAAATTAAAACAGGTAGCTTTGCTGTAGTGCACTTCAGTGTTGCATTTAGCGTGGCATATATCATGACCGGAAGTTTTGTCATTGGTGGTGTTTTAGCCATGATCGAACCGAGCATTAATACGTGTGCTTACTACTTCTACGAGAAGTTCTGGCAAAAGAGGCATCCGCAAGAATGGTCACCAATGAAATGCTCTCATTAACTGTACGTTGATCAGATAGGAAAATGGGTAACACAGAGATCTTCGCTTAACGCGATATGGAAGGATTGCTGCTGACCATCAAGTTGCACCGATAAGGTATACAAATCATTCGGGTTAAGCTGTGTAAGATCTGCGTACTTCGGCGCTTCCACTTGAAATAAAGCACTGGCATGCTGATGGCGCACATCAATAGGCAACTGATAGCTCATACCATTAAATTTTACTACCGCGGAAACTAATCCTGGTGCGTAGGTTTGATAATGTAAGTGAACCAAAAACTCACAGCCGCCGCCATAGTGCCAGATTTGCTCAGCGGTAACATGCTCTAGACGAACATGACGAATGCATTGTAGATAAGGCTCTTGCCAAATCCCCATTCGCTCATCGTATTTCTTCACCGCGTGGTGCCCTAGCGGGCATAATTGCGGCAAATCTGGCTCATCAAGCAACCACTCTTCTTCTTGCTCAACAAACAAAATTTCGAATCGATTGCGGCCGAGTTGCAGCAAAGGCCGAATGTCTTTTTTATACACCGCTTGGCTGCCATCACAATCGAATAGTGCCACACCGTTTAAACGTATTTCCGCATAAAAATCGATGCCCTCAAGCACAAGATCAATTGCAGCGAAGCTAAGCATCGCTTCATCCACCTCAACATCATGCATCAAATGCCACTCTTGCTCGGCAATTTGTACTTCTGTCATGTCGTGAGGTAATGCTTGGCTGAGAGGCGCAGGAAAACAAAGATCCTCTTGCGGGATCGATAAATCAGTCAACGGTGAAAGCTGCCAAAAGCCAGCAAGAGAAATTCGCATAATAAACTTGAGCTAGATCAATGCTAGATCAATGTTGAACGATTATATACAAAATAAATAAAGATGTGCTGACAAAAATAATGATTCGTCACTAAAGTGCCCCGTTAGCTTTGCATAGCTAAAAAAATACCAGCCAAAGGGCTGGTATCTCACATTAAGGTAAATAACGCCTAATCACTCTTGGTCGTCTTCATCTTCTTCATCGTCGTATAGCGCATCTTCACCCTCGTAGTAAGTGCCCCATCCGTCGTAAATAATGTCATATTTTTCAGCAAGTTGAATAAGCTTCTCTGCCTGTTCATCGATCGCTTCGGCCTTCAGTACCGATTGCATAGTCGCGTCACAGCACAATAGTTTATTGCCGTCTTCATCTTCTGTTTCTTCTGCTTCAAGCACTTCAAAGCCCATTTTAAAGGCTTCAACAACCGCTTTTTCTAGCGTGTCAAAATCTTCAGCAAATAGGTGGTGCTCTATCTCATATAACGCATCTGGATCACTGCCATCTTCGAGCAGGGCTTGAATGATGTCGCGAGTATCTTCTTTTTGAATTTCGATTAACTCTTCAACGGATACGTAGTCATCTTGCTGAGGTTGAGACATAAGGTGCTCCAGATTTGGCTAAATGTAGACTATACTCCATCAACTTGGCGTTGCAGATAGGCGGCAAGTGGGTTCATCCCCATGAACATAGATAAACTATGTGACTGGGGTGAGCAAACGTAGCCAGCACCGCTGCAACTTCACGTCGGAAGGGTATAAATGAATTTCGACGAAATATGGCATGGTTCGCCTAAAATTGCCACCAACAACGTACCGCGATCTTTATCTTTCTAAAGGATCACTGCTCAATCAAGTACAGAT
>NZ_NDIM01000139.1:0-6692 GCF_002241375.1 Vibrio sp. V19_P1S1T109
GCATTCTATAAGTGAGATGTTGGTCACTTTTAATTGCTTATTATAGAGATTTAGATCACGAATTTACTTCTTTGTCGATTAGTTTAAGGGAGGTCTTTACGCGTTTTGCCTTGTGGCTCTACTTGGTGACGTCTTGTTTAGGTTTTCGCATACGCCCATTCAAGTGTTTTTAAATAAGGTTTGGTGATTGAAATCACAATTTCCTGTGGTATGAAGATGATAGTGGTTGACTTAAAATCGGCGACATTTAACCTAGTAGTATCTTTTGTACTACCATTGGTGTTGATATGAGAAATAGATGGATGAAAACAGTATTAGCTGCAACTTTGATTTGCTCAGCTTCTATTGTTTCTGCTGAGACGATTACGCCGGAAATAGACTCTGAATTATTGATTTGGACAGATAACACGACGCTCGACTATATGAAATATGCCGCTGACCAATTCAATCAAGATTTTGGTTACAAAGTTAAATTTACATTTCGTGGTTTAGCTCCGATAGACGCTGCATCGCGAATGATTCAAGACGGCGGATCCGCACGCGTTGCGGATGTGGCGGAAATAGAGCATGACTTATTAGGAAGGTTAGTAGTTGCTGGTGGGGCGATGGAAAACTTAGTTTCAGTTGATCGTATGAAACATAACTTTATGCCAAATGCTATTTCTGCAATGCAATATGGTGGAGCCAGTTATGGTTTCCCTGTCAGTTATGCGACGTTGGCGCTCTTTTATAACAAAGATTTGTTACCTGAAGCACCCAAAACATTTGAAGCACTGATTCGCTTTGGCGAGATATTTAATAATGTAAAAGAGAACAAATACGCTTTATTGTGGGATGTGCAAAATTATTATGAATCTCGAATGTTTTTAACCCTTTATGGCGCTTATGAATTTGGGAATAAAGGGACAGATGCTAAAGATATCGGGATCAATTCTGAATTAGCGCAAAAAGGTCTTTTGGCCATGAAAACATTGCAAGCGGCTAATAGTTCAAACCCGATTGATATGCGTAACCCGCAAGTTCGCCGTGGTTTATTTTCCGAGGGTAAAGTGGCCGCAATTATTGATGGTCCTTGGGCAATTCAAGGCTATGCCGCGAGCGGCGTAAACTATGGGGTCATGCCGATTCCCACTCTAGAAGGTCAGCAATTACGTACTTTTTCAACAGTTAGGCTTGCAGTGGTATCGACATACAGTGAATACCCAAAAGCAGCGCAACTGTTTGCTGATTACATTGCGTCTGACAAGATGCTGATGAAGCGATATGAGATGACGAAATCCATTCCACCCGTTCAATCGTTAATGGAAGAGATCATTGTCGATGCAGATGAAGCCACTTACGCCATCATCGCTCAGGGATTCTATTCCGATGCGATGCCATCGATTCCTGAAATGGGTTATTTGTGGTCTCCCATGGCCAGTGCTATCACCGCAATGTGGGTAAATGGTAAAGAGCCAAAGTCAGTGCTGGACCATGCTCGAGCAATCATTGAAGAGCAGATCGCATTTCAGGAGTAAGCATGTTGTTAGCCAAAACTCAAAATAGACTCCATTTCCTCAGCTCAATGTTGATCATGGGTACAACGCAACTTGTTCATAAACATTGGGTGAAAGGCATCTTTCTTTTTACGGTTAATGTGTTGTTTTTGTTTGCGCTACCTAACCTTATTTTGGCGCTCAAAGGCTTGGTTTCTTTAGGCGATGTGGTACAAGTTCGGCAAGGTTTTCAAGTTATCCAAGGTGATAACTCCATTCATATGTTGGTGGAAGGTGTTATTGCAGTCATTCTTATGCTCTGTTTCATAACTACCTATATTCTGAACGTCAAAGATGCCCAATCTTGTGCATTGTGTAAGCTGAATATTCGTGGGCAAATTCAATCCATTTATAATAAACATTTTGCATTCATCGTACTTTCTCCCGCTTTGATAGTGACTATTGCGTTTATTATTCTACCTATTGCAATTACGGTACTGGTTTCCTTTACGAACTATTCAGCACCTCATCATATCCCCCCTAAGAATTTAGTGGACTGGGTAGGGTTAAGAAATTTTTGGACACTGTTTGAGCTGAAAATTTGGTCAAATACATTTTTTGGTGTTGCTTTATGGACGGTTGGATGGGCAGTCACTGCAACAATTTGTACTTGCGGTTTTGGTTTCTTGCTCGCTCTCGCCTTAGAGAATCGGAACATTCAAGCGAAAAAACTCTGGCGGTTTGTCTTTATTCTCCCTTATGCCATTCCCGCATTTGTTACCTTACTAATGTTTCGCTTATTACTGAATGGAATTGGCCCGGTAAACGCCACTTTAAATAGTTGGGGAGTCGATTCTATTGCATTTTTATCTGATCCATTTACTGCCAAGATAACAGTAATTGCCGTCAGTGTCTGGGTTGGGGCACCTTATTTTATGCTGTTGATTGCTGGGGCATTGACCAACATTCCTCGTGATCTCTATGAAGCCAGTGAAGTCGATGGGGCAAGTAAACTCCAGCAGTTTCAAGAGATAACGTTGCCGATGGTATTGCACCAAGTCGCCCCCTCACTAGTCATGACATTTGCTCATAACTTCAATAATTTTGGAGCGATATTCTTGTTGACTGAAGGCGGTCCGATCAATCCTGAATACCGTTTTGCTGGACATACCGATATTTTGATCACTTGGATTTACAAATTGACCTTGGACTTCCAGCAATACCAGATTGCTTCTGTTATTTCGATTGTAATCTTCCTGTTCCTGTCCGTAATTGCTATTTGGCAGTTCCGCAGAATGAAATCCTTTAAAGATGATGTGGGGATGTAACGATGAATCGACTTGCTGAAAAATTAGGGACGCTATTGGTCTATCTGTTCTTGTTACTGAATGCTTTGTTAGTGTTAGGGCCGGTTGCCTGGACTATCCTCGCATCGTTTAAGCGTGGCAATAATCTCTTTAGTACCTCATTTAGTGATATTACGTTTACGCTGGACCATTATCGTGCGTTATTTACTGATACACCTTATTTAGATTGGTATATCAATACGTTGATATTAGCCACCGCCAATATGGGAATTTCACTCATTGTTGTCACCATGACGGCTTATGTTTTTTCGCGTTATCGATTTAAAGGTAAACGTAATGTGATGATGGGGATTTTAGTGCTGCAAATGTTCCCCGCATTTTTATCGATGACG
Organism: Vibrio sp. V19_P1S1T109; assembly: GCF_002241375.1. NCBI lineage: Bacteria > Pseudomonadati > Pseudomonadota > Gammaproteobacteria > Vibrionales > Vibrionaceae > Vibrio > Vibrio sp. V19_P1S1T109. The sequence continues at coordinate 3,175 of NZ_NDIM01000139.1, forward strand.
GCAATTTACATTCTATTATCAAAAATGAACTTAATTGACACCTACGCAGGCTTACTGTTTGTGTATGTAACCGGGTCGTTACCATTTATGACTTGGCTCGTGAAAGGGTATTTTGATGCGTTACCAACCTCATTAGATGAAGCGGCAAAAATTGATGGAGCAGGGCATATGACGATTTTTCTAGAAATTATTCTACCATTAGCCCGCCCCATTTTAGTATTTGTTGCTTTGGTATCATTCACCGGACCTTGGATGGATTTCATTCTGCCGACGTTGATTTTGCGTAGTGAAGAAAAAATGACCTTAGCCATTGGGATCTTCAGTTGGATTTCATCAAACTCAGCCGAGAACTTTACGCTGTTTGCCGCAGGATCTTTATTGGTAGCGATACCTATCACGTTGCTTTTCGTAGTAACTCAAAAACACATCACCACGGGCCTTGTTAGCGGTGCGGTAAAAGAATAATTCTTAGGTACATTTAGTATGATCACAAAAAGTTCACTGATGCATTCCGCAAAGAGTGCAGATAGCTACGCTTATGACAATGCAACTTTACATATTCGTTTCCGTACGGCCAAAGGAGAGGTGGATAATGTTTCCTTGTGGATCGGTGATCCATATCACTGGGCTGAAGGTGGTTTAGACGGCGGTAACCTAGGCGGCAGTGATGCACATGGTTGGGTTGGCGGTAACACGGTGCCTATGTTATTTGAGGGACAAACTGAGTATCACGACCATTGGTTTGCGCAGTTTCAGCCACCGAAACGTCGAAGTCGTTATGGCTTCATTCTTCATGGTCGTGAAGGTGAAAAACTGCTGTTTGGAGAAAAGCGATGTGTTGATATCCGTGATCCTAATATTGCGGAAATGGAATTAAGTAACTTGAGCAATTTTTTCTGTTTTCCGTACCTTAATCCGCGAGATGTGTTATGCACGCCAAATTGGGTCAAAGAAACTATTTGGTATCAAATTTTTCCTGAACGTTTCCATAATGGAATGCCGGATATTTCTCCTTTCGATGTTCAGCCGTGGGGTAGCCAGCCTAGTTCGCATAACTTTATGGGGGGCGACCTATGGGGTGTGATTGAAAAACTGGATTATCTCCAAGAACTGGGGGTGAATGGGTTGTATTTTTGTCCAGTATTTACTGCTAATGCGAATCACAAATATGACACTGTTGATTATTTTAATGTGGATCCACATTTTGGTGGTAATGAGGCATTTCGGGCTTTGGTCAAAGAAGCACATCGCCGCAAGATGAAAGTGATGTTAGATGCAGTGTTTAACCATGTTGGTGATCAACACCCATTTTGGTTAGATGTGGTTAAAAATGGAGCTCAGTCGCGTTACGCAGATTGGTTTTGGATTAACCGCTTCCCCGTCTATCCAGATATACCGAAAGAAGAGTGGGATTTTTGGGATTTCAACTACGAAACGTTTGGTAATGTAATCGAAATGCCCAAATTGAATACCGAAAACGAACAATGTCGCCAGTATCTGTTGAGTGTGGCACAGCATTGGGTTGAAGAATTTGACATTGATGGTTGGCGTTTAGACGTTGCAAACGAAGTCGATCATGAGTTTTGGCGGGATTTTCGTCGTACGGTGAAAAGCATAAAACCTGATTGCTACATTTTGGGTGAGATTTGGCATGAGGGTATGCCTTGGTTACGTGGCGATCAATACGATTCTTTAATGAATTACCCACTGACTCAGGCCACTACGGATTATTTTGCACTGCAGGCTTATGATAAAGAAACTTTCATGCATGCAGTGACTCGTTCATATCTTGCGTATCCTAAAAACGTCAACGAAGTGATGTTTAATTTACTAGAAAGCCATGATACGACTCGTTTACTTAGCTTATGTGCCAATGATAAGCATAAAGCTAAGCTAGCCTATTTATTCATGTTCACGCAGGTTGGTTCACCTTGTATTTACTATGGTGGAGAAATAGGGATGGATGGGTGTAAAGGTATGGGTAGAGAAGACAATCGGAAGTGTATGATTTGGGATGAATCTGAACAAGATCTCGATTTCAAAGCCTTTATTCAGTGGCTTATTGAATTGCGTAAAAATCATCCACACTGGAATGAACCTTCACTTAATTGGCATACCGTCGAGCATCCTTCCGTGTTGGCCTATTCCCGAGGTGAGCAAACGTTTTTTATTAATAACAGTGATAGTGCTATTTCGTTTATGTGGCAAGAGCAGCTTATGCATTTAACCGCTTTCGGTTTTAACATCTTGGGCTTATGCACCGCTTAGGCTTGGTGGCGATAAGCTTAGTTCACCCTGAATCTCAATAGATTCGTCTACATTCACTGCGTAAGGAGTGATAATCTCTATACCTATCCAATTTGAGGTTTTTCGTTGGGTTTGCTCGTGATCTTTTTTCACTTGTTAGCTATCGGCAGCCTCAAATGGTGTAGGTACATTTAGGAATTCAACTGTGAATAAAAAGCGAGGAGAACCTGTGACTGAACTGGTAACGAAATTGATGGGGTTTGGATTTACTAAGACAGACGCATTGGTTTACATCAATTTACTTAAAAATGGTCGATCAAGCGGCTATAAGATTGCCAAAGATATCTCTTTGTCCCGCTCATCGGTTTATTCTTCAATCGATAATTTATACAAAAATGGTTGTATTTTTATGTCGGATGGAGACACAAAAGAGTATGAAGCAAAATCGCCCGAACTCATTTTCAGCCAAATAGAAAGACAGACGATCGACAATATTCAGATCCTTAAAAAAGAGCTATCGCGCATGATGCTCCAAGAGGAGAAAGAGTTTATTTATAACGTGACGGGTTTTGAAAACCTCATTCAAAAAGCGAGAGAGATGCTGGCACTCGCGCAGGTGGAGGTGTACCTAAATACTGACTTTCATCTAGAGCTATTAGAAAAAGAAATTTGTGATGCTATCGAAAGAGGTGTTCGAGTCATTACCTTTTCCTTTAATAAATTATCGGTACCACATCCTAAAGTGGAGCTATATTCTCGCTCCGACCAGCAGGAGCAACGTTATCCCTCGCATCGTTTTATGTTGGTTGTGGATATGAAACAAGCAGTAATGTTTTCTCATCGTCAAGAAGCGTTGGGTCTGTATTCTAATAATCGTCTGTTGGTCAAAATGATTGCAGAGCATATACATAGCGATATTTATCTCACCGAATATGAAAAACTAGCTCCAGAAAAGCGCTGTCGTATCGGTACGATTCATGAGCTTGATAATGATATGGTTCATGATGATAGTGGGAGCTTCACCCAATAAAAGGGACTGATTTTGCAGAAGATTGACGCATAGCATCAAGTTCAGGATTAGGCTGTCGTTAGTATCGCTATTGGTTCGAATCGTGAGTAAAAATGACATTTGGAGATTTCAACTATAATTAACGAACAATTAAAGCGTGCCGCGCCGAACAAGGTTGCGCACAACAAGAAAGGAATGAGCAGCAAGATGAAAAAAATGCTGATGTTTCTATTATTGCTGCTTGGGCTGGCGGGCGCAGGCG